>DASZUN010000148.1:0-19340 GCA_035547615.1 Gemmatimonadaceae bacterium
GGGCGCGCGCGTCGAGGAATCGAACTGGGGGTGGGGCGCCAACGCGATCGAGTTCTTCGCCATCGGCACCGCCGTGGCGCCGATCGGCGACGGCGCGGTGCGCACGCCGCTCGACAACGTGCAGAAGGTGGTCACGTTCGACGCGACGGCCTAGCCGAACGGAAGACGGGAGTGGCAGTGGACGCCACTCCCGTTCGTGCGGCGGCTCGCGATGCGAGCCGGCTCCCTACCAGTCCACGGTACCGGCGTACTCGTAACCGGTCGCCTGCGTCTGATAGCACGATTGGCCGCCGCGATATCCATCGAAATAGCACGTGAGCGGAAAGGTCAAGTTCACGTCTTTCGACAGATCCTGGTTCAGGACCACCGACTTGTCCAACACGTGACCGACGCCCGCGACATCCGTGAACACGACACGCAGGTGGATGTCGTCACCCAGCGACCACGCGGGGCTGGTGTCGCCGCCGGTGGTCGACTGCGAGACCACGATGTACGTGTCGCACCCCGTGTAGCACTCCATGGTGCTCGAGGAGTAGACCGCCGAGCCGGCGACGCGTGCGAAGAAATAGTTGTTGAAGAATTCGTTCGTCGAGCGCCGCCCGCCCGAGCAGACGTCAGCCGAGTTGCCGTCGCTGACGAAGGTCAGAAGCGTCGTGTTCCCGATCTGCACGGTCGAGTTCTGACCGCTCTGATATGAACGGCACGTCACGACGAAGTCGCCGTCGTCGGACGTGGTCTCAGAGAGCGGGGTCAGCGTGCCGTCATACGCCTGGCTCCCGTTCACGCTGAGCGTGACCGCGGCACTGGCGAAGCCGGTTGGCGGAAGGGTGGTCAAGTAGTCGACGCCGGTCGCGGAGACGTTCCCGAACTCGGTGTGGCTCGAGTACTCGTTGTCGTACGGGCTCAGTCCCTGAACGTACGTGTGCGCCGAGTAGTCTTCCAGCAAACTCTCCGCGTACATGGACCCGTGCTGGATCGGCTGCCCAGGGTCGGCGACCGTGATCGACGCGCTGCTCGAATTGTTGCTCGTGTCCCAGTCGCCCGGGTTCACGTTCGCCGCCGTCGCGCCGATGGTGTACGTCCCCGCCGCGTCGAACGTGTGCGTGAACGCGCACGAGACCGTCCCGCCCGCATCTACCCAGATCCCCTTTGCCTGCGCGACCTGGGTGCCGTCGACCGAGAGCACGCAGTCGGCGCGCGCGCCGACGTCGCCGTTGGTTTCGCTGAGCACGGCGACGATGTTCACCGGCGTGTGCGTGATCGCCGTGGCCGGCGCGTTCACCGATCGCACGTCGATGTCGGGACGCGCGGCAACCTGCGTGGCGACGGTGACGACGTCGGTGCGCTTGCCGTCGATGTCGCCGACGTTCGCCTGCACCTCGACGCCGGTGCCGCGCGCCAGCCCGGCAAAGGTGTTCGTCCAGTATCCGCCGGCGTTGAGATTGTTCGCGTTCCTGGTGAACCCGTGGCCGATCAGGAACTTCACCTGCGTCTTGGTGATCGTGCCCACGCTGGCGCCGGTCTCGAGATCGCCGGTCGTCGCTTCGACCTGCGTCGAGCCGTCCTTGGCGAGCAGCGCGCGCGCCTCCAGGCTCGCGGAACCGGAGCGGCCCGTGGCGGGCTTGATGCCGTTGTCGGCGTACTTCAAGGAATTCGGAATGCCGTGTGGCGTGCCGCCGACCACGTCGCGCGCCGGCGCCTGCGCCGTCCGGCGCGGCGCGACCACGTCCTGCGCGCAGCCGGCGGTGAAGAGCGCGGCCGCAGCTACGGTGCTGATCCAGCCTAAGCGATGCGGGTGCATGATGAGGTTTCTCCAAACAGCGAGTGCCGGCATCGGCCGGTTCGGAGCCCTCAATGGCAACCGGGCGTTCTCGATCGAGCGGCGTTACAGGGCTGTAATGCCGGCGGGGAGATCCTTGGTTTTGCGGACCGCCCTCGCGGGCGGGGTGCCGTTACATCGAGGTGGGGCTATCGCTTCTCGGCGCCCGCGGCCTAGTCGAAGCAGCGCGGCGTCAGGCGGTGACCTTCGTCGGTCATGACCTCCACATGAGAGATTGGGCGCAACGGCGGGCTCGGCGGCACAAACATACGGCTCCCTTGCAATGCGTCAAGGATCCCCCGACTCGTCTGCCGCCGACTGTGGCTCGGCTGCGTTCACGCTCGCGGGCACGCGGTTCGCACGACGGGTCACGGGCCCTTGTGAGGAGTCACGCCGTGCCGATGCGTCTGCAGGAAGTCCATCCCGCGCTCGTTCATTTCCCGCTCGCCTTCATCCCGCTCTCGATCGGCGCCGATCTCATCGGCCGCATCACGGGCAGCGAAGCGCTGATGAACCTGGGGAAGCGGACGATGCCGCTCGCCGTCGCCAGCGGCCTCGTCGCCGGCGCCGCCGGGCTCATCGCGCAGACCGAGGTCGAAGCCGAGGGCGTGGCGCTCGACCAGTTGAAGACGCACCGCACGCTCAACCTCGGGCTCGTCACCGCGGCGGCGGCGATGAGCGTGTACCGCGCGCGGACGGAGAAGCCGGGACTCGGCTACCTGCTGGCCGGTGTCGCCGCGCTCGTCGCGCTCGACTATTCAGCGTACCTTGGCGGCGCGATGGTGTATCAGCACGGCGTGGGGGTCGACGCCGCGAACGGCGTGCGCACCAATCCTCCGGTCCCGGAGCTCACGCCCGGCAGCGCAGCTGACGCCGCGCGCACCGCGTGGACGGACCTCGAGAAAGGCATCCAGATGACCGTCGAGGAAACCGCGAAGGGCGATCTCGTCCCGGCGCTCACGCGGCACGCTGGCAACGACGCGAGCGCGTCGGCGGGCTAACGTCCGCCCGCGCTCGCCACGATCGGCGCCGTCCACCGGAACGGGCCCCACGCAATCCCTAACGTTCCGCGCCGCGCATCGAGCGGTTCGATCGTGATCGTGAATTCCTCGATCGGCGCGGCGACACGCTCCGACTGCAGCGGCGCGCGGCCGAGGTCGCGCGATGGATCGTAGCTGGTCCCCCACTGGCCGGTCTGCTTGTTCACGATCAGCGTCGTGCCGTCCGCGCGCGGCAGCGTCCAGAGGGTGTACGTCCCCGCCGGCACGCGGATGCCCGCGAGCGTGATCGGCGCCGAGGTCGTGAATTGCGTCGCGGCGTTCGCGCCGGTCCGCCAGACCTCTCCATATGGAATCACGTTGCCGAGCAGCTCACGCCCGCGCGCGAGCGGGCGTCCGTAGTCGACGGTGAACGACGCGGCGCCGATCGTCGCGCGCGTGGTGTCGCGCACGCTGAGCTGCTTCACTCCGCCGCTCTTCTGTTCGGCCGACGCGAACGCCGCGGCGACGCGCGCGATCTCCGGCGGCACCGCGAGGCGATCGACCTCCACCTTGTACGTGCTGCGCGCGCCTGAGTAGTGCCGCAGGCGCCCCGCCGAATCGACCGTCGCTTCGCCGATACCCGAAAGCCAGTCGTGCCACACCTCGAGCTTCCCATCGGGAAGCCGATGGACGGTGGCGTGGCCGAGCGGGAAGCGGTCGAACTCGCGGTCGATGTAGAACTGGCGCAACGGCACCGTGTCGCCGGGTGTTGCGGTCGCGAGGTGGTGCCGCGCGGCCGCGAAGTAGATCTCGTACAGGCTGTACATCTGCGGCACGTGGGCGACGACCGGCGCGCCGTGCGGCGCGAACGCCCACCGCTTGTAGCTCGCCCCGTCGCGCTTCGTCATGATGACCGAATCCGCGGTGACGTCGGCGACGATGTGCCGCTCGCGCTCGTTCGCAGGCTCGCTCGGCGTGGTAATGTCCATGACGAGGTGCTGAATGCTTCCGTCGGGCGCGAGCGTGATCTCCGTGTGGCGCCGGTGCACGCGCGGGAAGCGGTCGACTTCGTCGCTCGTGATGGTGTTGCCCGTCCGCGTCACGCGCTCGAGCGAGACGGTGTCCACGCCGAGACGCGCGATGAATCCGTAGTGATCGGACCGCCCGGAGCGGACGCACGCCGCGAGGGCGATCGAGGCGAGGAGAAGTCGTTTCATGGAGATGATCACCTTTGCGCTGGCGCCCTCAGTCTGGGGCAATCGGTCACCCGCGCCAGATCACTTGCGAAACCCGAACAATCCGCGGCCGGCACATGGCCCGTGACACCAGAGATTCTTAATCAGGCAATCGCCTGCTTGACCCGCCGACCCGGAATTTCTAGACTGCCCCGCCTCCGCCCTCCTCGGCGCTCGAATCCGAACGCGAGGAGCTCGTTCGCGATGGCTCTGCACCTCGAGCACCCGCGCCCCACCAATCCGAGGCTTATGGATCCCGAGCGAAGTCGATCGATCGGCTCGTTGGACGTCATGCGAGCCGCCTTGGAGCGCGCGGAACCGCCGGCCTAGCCGAACCTCGGAATCACCACAGGCTGCACTCCGCTCCTCCTACCTCAACGCGCGACACGCCCATGTGTCGCGACCGACCACGGAGCGGGATCGCCCAGGACGGGCGGCGATCCGACGCGCAGGCGATGCGCGGGAGTGCACGTCATGAATTTTCCAATCAAGCAGGCCGCCGGCGCGGCGACCGGCGCCGGAATCTCCGAGCGCCTGAGCGAGCTGGCCTACCTCGACGCCGACGCGGCGCTCGCCGCGCTGGAGAGCAGCCGCGCCGGGCTCACGGACGCCGAAGTCGACGCGCGTCGCGAGCAGTACGGCCGGAACGAAGTCGCGCACGAGAAGCCGCCCACCTGGTACGCGGAGCTCGGCCGCGCGTTCGCGAACCCGTTCAACTTCCTGCTGACGACCCTGGCCGTCGTCTCCGGCGTCACCGGCGACCGCGAGGCGATGACGGTCATCGGCTTCATGGTCGTGTTCAGCACGGGACTGCGGTTCATCCAGGAGTTCCGCTCCAACAAGTCCGCGCAGGCGCTCCGCGCGCTGGTGCGCACGAGCACCGCCGTCGAGCGCTCCGGTGACGAGTTCGATCCCGCCGGCCCCGCCACCCGCCGGCGCGAGATCCCGATGGACGAGCTGGTGCCCGGCGACATCGTCTACCTGTCGGCCGGCGACATGATTCCGGCGGACGTCCGGCTGATCGCGGCCAAGGATCTCTTCGTGGCGCAGGCGTCGCTCACGGGCGAAGCGCTGCCGGTCGAGAAGGTCGATCGCGCCCCGCGGCCGGCTGCACCCGTCTCGATTACCGAGCTGCCCACGATCTGCTTCATGGGCACGAGCGTCGTGAGCGGCACCGGCACGAGCGTCGTCATCGCGACGGGCAGCAACACGAGCTTCGGTCGCATGGCGAAGGGACTCGTGGGCCGGCGCGCCGAGACCGCGTTCGACGTCGGCGTGCACAAGGTGAGCTGGCTGTTCATCAAGTTCATCGCCGTGATGGTGCCGCTGGTCTTCATCATCAACGCGCTCACCAAGGGGAGCTGGCTCGAGGCGCTCCTGTTCGGGCTCGCGATCGCCGTGGGGCTCACGCCGGAGATGCTGCCGATGATCGTGACGACGAACCTCGCGAAAGGGGCCGTCACGATGGCGCGGCACAAGACGATCGTGAAGCGCCTGAACTCGATTCAGAACTTCGGCGCGATGGACGTGCTGTGCACTGACAAGACCGGCACGCTCACGCAGGACAAGGTCGTGCTCGAGCGGCACGTCAACGTCGTGGGCGAGGAATCGGACATGGTGCTCTCGCTCGCCTACCTCAACAGCTTCTATCAGACGGGGCTCAAGAACCTGCTCGACGTCGCCGTCCTCGAGCACGCCGAGCTCACGCGCGAGCTGGCGATCGACCGCGCGTACGGCAAGGTCGACGAGATTCCGTTCGACTTCAACCGGCGCCGGATGTCGGTCGTCGTCGACCACGAGCACCGCGACCACCAGTTGATCTGCAAGGGCGCGGCGGAAGAGATCCTCGCCGTGTGCAAGTTCGTGCGCGACGAGGACACGGAGCTCGATCGCGTCACGATCGTCGAGCTCGAGGAGGAGCGCCGCGAGGACGCGAAGGAGCTGGTCGCCGAATTGAATGAAGACGGCTTTCGCGTCGTGGCCGTGGCCTATCGCCGGTTCCCGACGACGCACGGTCCGTACAGCGTGGCCGACGAGTCGGACCTCACCCTCGCCGGCTTCATCGGCTTTCTCGACCCGCCCAAGGAGAGCGCGGCGCCCGCGCTCACGGCGCTCGCGTCGCACGGCGTGGCCGTCAAGGTGCTGACCGGCGACAACGATCTCGTGACGCGCAAGATCTGCCACGACGTGGGGCTCGACGTCGAGCACATCGTCCTCGGCAGCGAGCTGCAGGGGCTCGACGATGCGGCGGTCGGCGAGATCGCGTCGCGCCACATGGTGTTCGCCAAGCTCGCCCCCGACGACAAGACGCGGATCGTGCGCGCGCTCAAGGCGGGCGGCCACACCGTCGGCTTCATGGGCGACGGCATCAACGACGCCGGCGCGCTGCGCGAGGCGGACGTCGGCATCTCGGTGGACTCGGCGGTCGACATCGCCAAGGAATCGGCGGACATCATCCTGCTCGAGAAGAGCCTGATGGTGCTCGAGGAGGGCGTCGTCGAAGGACGCCGCACGTTCGGCAACACCATCAAATACATCAAGATGACCGCGAGCTCGAACTTCGGGAACGTGTTCAGCGTGCTGGTCGCGAGCGCGTTCCTGCCGTTCCTGCCGATGCTGCCGGTGCAACTGCTCACGGTCAACCTGTTATATGACTTCTCTCAAGCATCGATTCCGTGGGACGACATGGACCCGGAGTACATCCGCGTGCCCCGGCAGTGGCGCGCGGACGACATCGGCCGGTTCATGATGTGCGTGGGGCCGACCAGCTCGGTGTTCGACATCCTCACGTTCTGGCTGATGTGGCGCGTGTTCGGCGCGAACGCCCCCGCGCGGCAGACGCTGTTCCAGTCGGGGTGGTTCGTGGAGTCGCTCGCCACGCAGACGCTGATCGTGCACATGATCCGTACGGCGAAGATCCCGTTCCTGCAGAGCCGCGCCTCGTGGCCGGTGCTCGCGACCACCGGCGCGATCATCGCGTGCGGGCTGCTGCTGCCCTTCGCGACCATCGGCACGAAGCTCGGACTCCAGCCGCTCCCGGGATGGTACTTCGCCTGGCTCGTCGCGATCCTGCTCGGCTACGGCGCGCTCGTGCAGGGCGTGAAGCAGTGGTACGTGCGGCGGTTCGGCGCGTGGTTGTGAGCACCACGCGCCGAGTCGCGCCTCACACCGGCGCTTCCGCCTCGATCTCGGTGAGGTCCCTCGTCTCCGCCGTCGCGGCATTCCGCTTCACGGACTCGAGACCGTGCTCCATCGACGACGGCGACGCGTAGGTCTCGCTGCGGCCGATCGTCTCGCCGTTCACGGCCTTCAGCACGAAATACGGCGAGTCGTTCTTGGCGACCTTGCGCTCGAAGCGCGAATCATCGTGCGCGTGCGTCTTGAGTGACGCGATGCCGGCGAGCGCGTCGGGTTTGGTTGCGTACATCTGGCTGGTGAAGATGATCTCCCCATTTCCGGCCTTGAGGTTGAAGAAGAACTTCCCCTTCTGGCCGGGCTTGAGCTCGATGACGGGTTTCATGGCGATCGCCTCCTACTTGCCGAACTTGTCTTTCAGTGAGCCGATCAGCTCACCGAACATGCCCGCGCTCGGAATCTTCCCGCCCGGCGTGAGGTGATTCACCGCGTCGGGGAGAATCTCCGTCAGGTGCTCCGTCACTTCCGTGGTCGGCAGGCCCGCCTTGGTCGCCATCTTCGCGATCTCGGCGTTGCCGAGGGCGAGTGACACCTGATCCGGGGTGATCGGCAGCGGGTGCCCGCCGCTGATCCACGACTGGATCTGCGCGCCGAGGCCCGCGGTCTCGAACTTCTTCACGAGTCCGGGAAGGCCGCCCACATCCGGCGCATGCAGGTAATCCACGAGCGCTGAGAGAATGGCGCCCGCCGCGGGCGATTTCACGCCGATCGCGGATTTCACTTTTCCGGTGACTTCGTCGAGTACGCTCACATTGCCCCCTGGTTGGTCCCAGCCTTCACCATGCACCTGGGGGCACGAGCGGCACATACGGGTGAAGCCGCGTCTCGTGTGAGCGGAGCGATGACGGGACGGCGCGGGGGTGCACCAACGGGCGTCGCGCCCCGAGATTCGCCGTCCTCGCGCCGCCGACATGGAAGACCTATTATGGTGGCCGTGTTGATCGACGAGCCACGCACCGCGTTGCTGGCGGCCAGCCTCGGCGCACAGTATCAGCTCGTGCGCCTCCTCGGGCGCGGCGGGATGGGCGTCGTGTACCTGGCCTACGACCCGTTCCTCGACCGACACGTCGCGATCAAGACGCTGCCCGCGGAGCTGACGACGGGCGAGGCGCGCGAGCGGTTCCTGCGCGAGGCCCGCACGGCCGCGCGGCTGTCCCACGCACACATCGTCCCGCTGTACACGTTCGGTCAGTCGGACGACTTGCTCTACTACGTCATGGGATACGTCGAGGGCGAGTCGCTGGAGGCGCGGCTCCAGCGCGAGCGCCGGCTGCCCGTCGACGAAGCGCGGCGCATCATCGCCGAGGTGGCAGACGCACTCTCGTACGCCCACGACATGGGCATCGTGCATCGCGACCTCAAGCCCGACAACATCCTGCTCGATCGCACGACAGGCCGCGCGATGCTCACCGACTTCGGCATCGCCAAGCAGCGCGCGACGGCCGAAACGCTGACCGGCGCCGGCGTCATCGTCGGAACGCCGCACTACATGTCGCCCGAGCAGGCCGCCGGTGAACGGCAGCTCGACGGCCGCAGCGACATCTACTCGCTCGGCGTGATCGCGTACCGGCTGATCACCGGACGCCTGCCGTTCGAGGGCGATCAGTTGATGGACGTGCTCGGGCAGCACATGACGCGCGCCCCCGTTCCGGTACACCAGCTCGCGCCCGACAGTCCGGTGGACCTGGCGAACGTAGTCGAGCGCGCGCTCGCGAAAGCTCCGGCGGATCGCTGGCCCGCGGCATCGGCGCTGCGCGACGCGCTCACGCCCGGCAGCGACGAAGCGATCCCCGACGACCTGCGTCGCGCGCGCCACGTGGGACTTCGCATGGGCGCGCTCTCGCTCGCGATGTTCGAGGCCGGCTTCGTGGGGTCGATCGTCGCCACGCCACCCACGCGGCTGATCTGGGCCGGCATCTTCGGCGGGATCGGGCTCTTCACCAGCGTTGCGACGGTCGTCGGATCGATCCCGTTGTTCCGACGATTCGGCGCCCGTGCCGTGCTCGAGTCGTGGTTCCGGCAGCCCACCTGGTTCACCTCGTGGTGGCCCGCGTTTGGCCGGGCGCACGGCGACGTGTGGGACCGACTGCCGCCGATCGTTCGCCGGTTGCGTCGGCTGAACGCGCTCTCGTGGGTGTGGCTCGTCGCGTCGCTCGACCTTCTGCTCTGGCTATTGCGCGACGCGCCGCTGGCGACCACGCCCGTGTCGACGGTCACCCATCGATTGCTCTGGTTCGCGGCCACGAACTACGCCGCGGCCGTTGGTGCGTTGGCCCTCGCCGCGCACGCGTTCCGGCGCTGGATGAAGCAGGTGGGACTCACGAAGCGAGACGCCGAGCGCCTGCTCCACGAGTCGCTCGGCGCAAAGGTGTTCTGGGCCCAGCCGAACATCGCGGCGCTCCTCGCCCCGCACGAAGCGCATCGTGCTTCGCATGACGATCCGGCTGACCTGGTTCGCGCGATCGAGGCCGCGGTACGCAATGCGCCCGACGGCGCCGACGGGGCTCTCTATCGGGATGCGGGCAACGCCGCGCGCGCGCTGGCGCGCAACATCGCCGCCTGCGACCAGGAGGTCGCGCAGCTCGGTCGCGATGTCGATCCGCAGGAGCGCGCGCGGATCCAGGCAGGCCTCGATGCGCTGGGTGCGGCGCAGGAGAGCGAGCGCGAACCCAAGCGCCAGATGCGGCATCTGCTCGAGCAGCAGGCCAGACTCTTCGACGACCTCGTGAAGCGCCGCGACGAGCTGCTCGCTCGGCGCACGCTGCTGCTCGAGCAGCTTCGTGCGCTCTCGATTCAGCTCGCGGCGTTGCGCGCGATGGCCGCGGCCGACGGCGGCGAGGCAACGCAGATTTCCGGCCGCATCCACTCGATCATTCGCGGCGTCGAGTATCGCGTCGAGGCCATGCGCGAGGCGGACCGCGCGGCGCTCGCGCACGGAAGCATTCCGCCGTCGTGAGTGGACGCCGAACGCGTCAGCGGCCCGGGCCGGCGCGTATCGGCGCTCTCACAGCCTGTCCGGGTGCGACGCCGGCCACCACCCGGCCGTTCCTCACCACCACCGTTCCGTTCACGAGCACGAACGGCATGCCGATCGGCGGCAACGTCGGCTCGCGATAGGTTGCGCGGTCGGCGACCGTGGTCGGATCGAACAGCACGAGATCCGCGTCATCGCCGATGCGCACGCGGCCCTTGCGGCGCATGGCGGGCACGCGCGCCTCGAGCCGGCGCGCCGGCATGAGCGTCATCTTGCGCAGCGCCATCATCAACGTGAGCGCGTGCTCGTCGCGCACGTACCGCCCGAGCACGCGTGCGAACGTTCCGGCAACGCGCGGATGACCGACACCGTTGTCGAGAATCCCGTCGGACGCGATCATCGTCAGCGAGTCCGCCACCGCGGCGCGCACCATCGCTTCCGTATTGTTGTGGATCACGAAGTTGCCGCCCATCGCGAGGAATCGCGGGAAACTCTCGCGCGTGAGCCGCTCGCCCGTGACCGGCCACTCGATGCGCGAGAACCACGAATCGGGTTCGTCGCGCCAGTTCGGGTTCGCCGATTCGATCGTCGTCATCGAGGCGTCGTACGGATAGCACTCCGTCGTCACGTCGAGGCCGCGTTGGCGTGCGCCGCGGATCACGTCCAGATATTTGGGCGTGTCCTCGAGCGCGGAGCTCGCGATGTGCACGACGTGCAGCGGCGCGCCGGTCGCCGCCGCGGCGGCGATCGCCTCCTCGATGTCGAGGAAGTACTCCGGGTCGTCGACGTCGCGCATGTGGATGTGCACCGACGCATGGTGCGCGGCCGCGGCACGGAAGACCTCGAGCACTTCCCACGGCCGCGCGGCGCGCGTCCACGCGAGAATGAAGCCGACGCCCACCGCGCCGTCGTCGAGCCCTTGCTCGATGCGCCGGCGAATCTCGGCGATCTGCGCGGGCGTCGCCGCACTGTCGCGCGCGGGCCCGACCGGTGCCTCCACGCCCGTGTCGTGCATGACCGCCATGCGCACGGCGACGTGACCGACACCCGCGCCGTAGTTGATGAGCGCGTGCCCGGCGCGCGCCGCATACCATGGCGGCACGTCGGCCGGACCTTCCTCCAATTCGAGCGCGGTGGTGGTGCCGTCTCGCGCTTCGACGGCGTAGCCCGCCGAGTCCTGCGCGTGCTGGTGGAGGTCGATGAATCCCGGCGCAACGACGAGTCCGTGCGCGTCGATCGTGTCGCGGCCCACGAGTGGCGCCATGGTGATCTCGGTGACGCGGCCCCCGTCGATCGCGACGTTGCGCACGGCGTCGAGACCGGATTCCGGATCCATCACACGTCCGCCGAGCAGCACGATGGCGTGCGTCGCGCGCGGGGCGCGGGGGACATCCCGCGCGGGCAATCCGATGGCGACGACCGCAATCATCGCGATCCGGTGCGTGCGTCGGCTCATGCGCCAATCTGATGCCGGCCGGGCGCGGGGGGCAAGATCGGCGGCGGCGACGACGAGAATCGGGACCCGTGCTCAGCGAACCACCAATTCCGCGGCCGCGAGCACACCGCCCGCTCCGGTCCGCAGCTCGAACGTGTACGTGCCCGGCACGCGCGGCGTGAAGAACGCGTCGTACGTCTCGCCGATCGAGAGTTTCATGTTCGCCGGTCTCGATCCCGCCTGCGCGGGCGGCAGGTCGGCGCCGTCCTTGGCCGTCAGGTTCCACCGCTGTATGGCGTCGCCTCGGCGCAGCACCATCATCGCCTCCGGCCGGTCGAGCGTGATGTTGATCATGCGCACGCGATAGCGCTCGCCGACCCGTACGATCACCGGCGCGTTCACGTCGAGCCGGACGGTGTCGCGCGGCGTGGTGCCGGCGATGACCTGCACCTCGTGCGCCGCGTCCCAGCGCGCTCCGGCGGGATACACGATGAACGCGCCGTACAAGCCGCCGGCCTGCTGCCGGATGTCGTCTTCGTGCGTGTGATAGATGAACGTGCCCGCGCGCGGCGGCGTCATGTACACCACGAACGAATCGCCGGAGGCGATCGCGGGCGTGAGGTGCTCGGGCATCCCGCTGAACGCCGGCACGCCGTCGTAATAGCTCTCCAGCTCCAGGCCGTGCCAGTGTACGGACGTGGCTTCCTTCGTGTGATTCACCACGGTGATCTCGAGCGGCTCGTTCTGCCGCACGACGAACGGCGCGCCGGGCCTGGTGTGCTTGGGAACGTCCGCCCGCTCGTAGCTGAAGGTCGGCGTATAATCGCCGGGGACGGAGTCGTACTGCTGCACGTAGAGATGGAGCTTCCGCCGCGGCGCGTTGTTCGGTGCGATGGGACCGCGCACGGTGGTGCCGAGCACGAGGCCGCCCATCGACGGCATGTCGTGCGCCTCGTGCTCGTCGTGCATCGGCATCGCTCGCGGTTGCGCCGCGAGCGTCACGCCCGGCGGCTGCACGAACGGACCGTGCGACTGCACGTGAAAGTTCAGATGACAGTGAAACAGCCAGTTGCCGGCGCGCGTGGGATGCCACCGCATGTACATCGTGGTGAGCGGCGACATGCGTTCGGTCACGTCCTGCCGCACCTGGTCCTTGCTGTACACCGTGTCCACGTACGGCGTGCCGCGGCGCAGCACCTCGAAATACTGGCCGTGGAGGTGCATGGGGTGCGTGTCGTACGATCCGTTGATGATGCGCCACCGAATCGTGTCGCCCACGTCGTAGGTCAGTCGCTCGGTGTACGGCCACGGGCGACCGTTGATCGTCAGCAGCTCCTCGGAGACGGTGTCCGACAGCCGGATCTTCGTCGTGTCGATCATCTGGAGCAGCACGAAGACGCGATCCGGCGGCGCATTCGGCTCAACCACGACGAGCGCGCCCGTCATCATGCGGTCTTCGCCGTCGCGCGCGCTGCGGATCGAGTACGACGCGTTGTACATGAAGCTGCCGGCGGCGGCGGCGTGCAGCACGAGCTCGCGCGTTTCGCCGGGACGGATCCATGCCGTGTCGTTCCTGGCGTGGCGGCCAGAGAGGCCGAAGACGACGACGCTCGAATCGAGCGTGTTGTGGACGATGCTGCGCACCTCGGTGCCGACGGGCACGCGCACCAGCGGCCCCGGGATGCTCGGCGCGTGCCCCGACTCGGCGAATGCGACCATGTCCGTTCCCGGCTTGTCGTCGCCGTCGGGGAACCACCTGCCCCGCACGAGGTCGAGCCGCAGACGCAGCACACGACCGTCCCGCACGCCGGCGGGGGCGCGGTTGTCGTTGGCGGTGATGTGCGGGAGCGCGGGGTTCGCGGGGTTCGCGGCAGCCGTCGGACGCGTGACGTGCGCGAATGAGAGGATCGACAGCGCAGAGCCAACAGCAGCGGCGGCGTGGCGCATGAGTTCTTGCCCGTTCGATGTGCGCCGACGTTACGAGGCGGCGTGCGATCGCACAAGGCGTCAGCCGCGACTGCGGACTGCGGTACTGGCCGACGCACCCCGCACGCGGTAGCTTCGCCCCACCGCGGCCCCTGCCCCCCGGCCCTCCTCGCGAGTGGATACACTCATCCAGCAGTTGCAGGACGCGCTCACCGGCGCGCTCGCCATCGAGCGTGAGCTCGGCGGCGGCGGCATGTCCCGCGTGTTCCTCGCGCGCGACATCGCCCTCGACCGCCGTGTCGTCGTGAAGGTCCTCCCCGCCGAGATGATGGCGGGCGCCAACCTCGACCGCTTCCGCCGCGAGATCCTCGTCGCCGCGCGCCTGCAGCACGCCAACATCGTCCCGGTGCTCTCGGCGGGCGAGTTGGACGGCGCGCCGTACTACACGATGCCGTTCGTCGAGGGGGAGTCGCTGCGCGACCACCTGCGCGAGCGCGGCGCGCTGCCCGTCGCCGAGGTCGTGACGCTCATGAAAGACGTGGCGCGCGCCCTCGTCGCCGCGCACGCGCACGGCGTGGTCCACCGCGACATCAAGCCCGAAAACATTCTCCTGTCGGGCGGCGCGGCGATGGTGGCCGACTTCGGCATCGCGAAAGCGATCGTCGCCGCGCGCGCGCCGGCCACGGGGGAGCGTGAGCGCGACACGTCGGTCGCGCTCACCGGTACGGGCATGTCGCTGGGGACACCCGCCTACATGGCCCCGGAGCAGGCCGCGGGCGATCCGAACACCGACCATCGCGCCGACCTGTACGCCTGGGGCGCCATCGCGTACGAGGCGCTCGCCGGCCGGCCGGTGTTCGAGGGCCGCAACGTGCAGGAGCTCGTCGCGGCGCACATGGCGCAGACGCCGGTGCCGATCGCCGAACGGCGCGCCGAAACGCCGCCGGCGCTCGCCGCGCTCATCATGAAATGCTTATCTAAAAATCCTGATGATCGCCCGTCGAGCGCCGCCGAGGTCGTCGCCGCGCTCGACGCCGGCGCCTCGCCGTCGGGCGACCGGCCACGCCGCTCGCGTCTCGGCATGGCCGTCGGCGCCGCCGGCGTTTTGGCGCTCGCCCTCGTCGCGCTGCGCGTGCTCGGCATCTGGCCCGTGGCCTCGCTCTTCGCCAAGGGCGTCATGAAGGAGCACGATCGCGTGGTCGTCACCGACTTCCGCGCCGTGCACGCAGATTCCGCGTTCGGCACCGTGCTGAGCGAAGCGGTGCGCACGGCACTCGGCCAGTCGAACGCCATCGGCGTCGTCGCGCCGGGCGACGTGTCGGGCGCGCTCAAGCTGATGCGCCGTGATCCAGCCGCCCCGCTCGACGTGCGGGTCGCGCGCGACGTGGCGCTGCGCGAGGGGGCCAAGGCGGTCGTGGACGGCGACGTGTCGGGCGTGGCGGGCGGCGGCTACGTCGTCTCGCTGCGTCTCGTGAGCGCCGACTCCGGGCAGGAGCTCGCCGCGCTGCACGCCGCGGCCAAGGATGCAAACGGGCTGATCGCCGCGGCGGATGGACTCGCGCGCGACCTGCGATCCCAGATCGGCGAATCGCTCCGATCGGTGCGGGCCACGCCACCGCTCGCGGAGCTCACCACCACATCGATCGACGCGCTGCGGTGGTACGCCGCGGCGGGGGCGGCCGAGCGGAACGCCGACGTGGACGCCACATTGGCCGACCTGCGGCAGGCGGTGCGGCTCGACTCGGCGTTCGCCATGGCGTGGGCCGATCTCGCGGTGGATCTCACTCGCGTCGGTCTGTTCGCGGCAGGCGATTCGGCGCTGTCCCGCGCCTACGCCTCGCGCGACCATCTCTCGGATGATGAGCGTTTGTGGGTGATGGGCCAGTACCTCGGCGGTGTCAGCCAGCGCGACCCCGTCGCGGCCGCGAGGGCATGGCAGCAGCTCGTCGACGATGGCGATTCGACGGCGGCACTCGCCAACCTGGGCACGCTGCTCCTCAATCGCCGCGACTACGCACGCGCGTTGCCGATCTTCCTCGCGGCCGACCACAAGTTCCACGACGGGAACACGCGCTCGAACCTCGCCGCGGTGCTGTTCAACCTCGGGCGCGCGCACGCGGCCGAGTCGCTCGTCGCGGTGGTGCGCAAGGAAACTCCGAAGTTCGTGCTGCTGCCCATGTGGGAGGCGGAGCTCGCGTATCAGCGCGCCGACTACAAGGGAGTCGCGCGCATCGCCGACAGCGCGCGCGCGACCGCGACACCGGGATATCCGGTCTGGGGGTCGTACCGCCTGGCCGATCTCGCGCTCGAGCAGGGCCAGGTCGCGCGATTCGAGCAGTACCTGCGCGACGCGCGCGCGGCCGAGCGGGCGCGCGGCGCGGTCGCGTTGCCGCTCATCGATTCCGTGCTGTTCGCCTACCGCGACGTCGTGATGAGCGCCACACCGACGCGCGGAGTCGAGCGGCTGGACGCGGCGCTCGCACGTCAACCGCTCGACACCTCTGTCGACGCCGAGGTGGCGTATCTCGCCGTCGCGGCGTACGCCATGGGTGGACACGCCGACCGCGCGCGCGCGGTGCTCGCTCGCTACGACGCCGGTGCGGCGCTCGACACGGTGCAGCGGCGGCTCGACACCCCGGTCCGTCATCGCATGGCGGCGGAGATCGCGCTCGCCGACGGGCACTGGATGGAGGCGATCGCCGAGTTCCGGCGCTCCGACACGACCACCGCCGGGATCCCGGACGGCACGTGCCGGATCTGCGCGTACGCCGAGCTCGGTCGCGCGTTCGATCGCGCCAACATGCCCGATTCGGCGATCGCCGCCTACGACGCGTACGTGACGACGCCGCTCTTCATGCGCGGCTCATCACGCAAACTTCGGATCGGCGCCGGCGACCCATACTGGCTTCCCGCGATCCTGCGCCGCCTCGGGCAATTGTACGAGGCGAAAGGCGACCGACAGCACGCGGCCGACGCGTATTCGCGATTCGTCGCGCTGTGGAGCGCGGCGGATCCGGAGTTCCAGCCGCTGGTGACCGAGGCGCGCGCGCGCCTCGCTGCGCTCAAGGTCGAGGGGCGGTAGAGCGCGCGAGGCCCGCTAACTCCGAGCGCCGAGCTGCGCCCGTGGACGGAAGCCGCTGCGCGGGCCGAACGCTTCGTCGCGGTCGGCGAGCACGAGCGTGCGGGCACAAGGGGGCGACGAGCGGACCCGACGCGGGCCGGAGTTCCGGACTGATGTTTGCCGTGTGCAAGGTCAACGCTCCCATGCCCCGGCAGTGTCGCCTCAGGCCACCCTGCCGGCGCCGTGCCACCTTTGCTGCTCGGTGCAATGACTGAAATCGCCATTCTCCAGACCACGGAACGTGATCGTGCGGCCGGATTGAGCCTCGGCCGCCAAATTCGCGAACAGTTGTCGGGCGCGCCCGACGCCATCATCGTATTCGCGGCGCCAGGCAACGATTTTCGTTCGCTGCTCTCGGCCCTGGCCGAATCGACCGACACGACCACCATCGTCGGCTGCTCGTCGGCAGGCGAGTTCACCAATGACGAAGCCGGGGTCGGGCTCACGAACGCCACGGCGATCCGTGCGCCCGACATGCGCTTCACCGCGTCGGCCGGGACGGGCCTGACGAGCGACTATGCCCGGGCCGCACACGATGTCGCGGCGCGCTTTCAGGCGAATCGCTACCCCGAGTTCCCGCATCGAGCCGCCTTGATCCTCGTCGACGCCCTCGCTGGCCACGCGGAGGAGTTCGTCAACGCGCTCACGGTCGAGACCGCCGGTTCGTATCGGTTCTTCGGCGGCGGCGCAGGTGATGACGCCCGGTTTCAGAAGACGTACGTCTTCTGCGGGACCGACGTCTACCAGGACGCCGCGGTGGCGCTCGAGATCGCCTCGAAGAAGCCGATCGGCGTCGGCGCGCGCCACGGATGGACCCCGGCGAGTCCGCCGCTCCGCGTCACCGAGGCCGAGGCGTCGCGCGTCGTGAGTCTCAATGCGGCGCCGGCGATCCAGGCCTTCGAGGATCACGCGCAGTCCACGTCGCAGCAGTTCGATCAGGCGGACCCGATCCCGTTCTTCCTGCACAACATCGTCGGTGTGGACACGGGGTCCGGCCACAAGCTCCGCGTGCCCCTTGGCGTCGCGGACGGCGGCGGCGTCGTGTGCGCGGCCGAGATACCGGCCGGCGCAACGACGCACATCATGTCGACGGCCGCTGCCTCGGCCGCCGAAGCGGCGGCCGAAGCAACGCGCGATGCGGTCCGTCAGGTGACCTCGGAGGGCCACCAGCCGAAGGCGGCGCTCTTCTTCGACTGTGTCGCCACGCGTCTGCGGCTCGGGAAGTCGTTCGACGAGGAACTGAACGCCGTCGCGGCGGAGCTTGGCGGCGCGCCCTTCGCCGGCTTCAACTCGTATGGCCAGATCGTGCGGGCCGAAGGACAGTTCAGTGGATTTCATAATTGCACCGCCGTTGTCTGTGTCCTACCGGACTGACCCCGCCATTTCGTGACGCAGCTACTCGAGCTGGTCACCGCGCTCGCCACGAGCCGCGGTGACCGGCGGACTGCGGCGGCGCATCTCGCGCGCGCGCTCGGCGGCGATGATTTGCTGGTGCTGTTGCGTGATGCGGAGGTGCGCGCGTTCCTGCCCGCCCCCGGTTTCCCGCAAACGCTGACCGACGCTCGGCGGTGGCGGCAGTTGGCCGACGACTGCATCGCGTCGCACGAGGCATTCGCCGACCGCATGCGCGTGGCGGGCACCGATGCGCCTCGGCCGGTCTACGCGGTCGCGTCGTCCGACGAGCTGATCGTTGCGATCACCGGCGTCGCTGCGCGCCCCAGGAGCATCGACGCGCTCGTGCCGCTGCTGCCGCTACTGTGCTGCGTGCTGCGGGGCGAGCGCGCAATCGAGCACGCGACGGCGCGCGAACGCGTGGCGCGACAATCTGCCGCGCATGCCGAGCGCCTCGCCGCGGCGTTCGACGACTCGCGCGTACGGCTGCAGCGGGCGCTGGCGGCCGCGGAGGAATCCCGGCGCATCGTCGCCGAAGCCAACCTGCAACTGCAGGATCTGGCGGCGGAGTTGGAGGCGCAGACCGAGGAACTGGCGTCGCAAGCCGAGCAGTTGCACCGGATGAACCTCGAGCTGCAAACGGCCCGCGACGAGGCGGCCGCAGCGAGCAAGGCAAAGTCGGAATTCCTCGCGACGATGAGCCACGAGCTGCGCACACCGTTGAATGCGATCGCCGGCCACGTGCAACTCATCGAGCTTGGTATCTACGGCCCGGTGACCGATGAGCAACGTGCCGCGCTCGATCGAATCGATCGCAGCCAGCGTCACTTGCTCGGACTCATCAACGACATTCTCAATCTCGCGAAGATCGAGGCCGGCCGCGTCGAATACCGCATTGCCGACGTCGGCGTGGCCGAGTTGCTGGCCGACATCGGTCCGATGATCGAGCCCCAGATCCGCGCGCGGTCGCTGCACTATCGCGTCGACGGACCGGCAGCCGGTGTGACCATTCGCGCCGACAAGGACAAGGTCGAGCAAATCCTGCTGAACCTCCTGTCCAATGCGGCCAAGTTCACGCCGCCCGGCGGTTCGATCGAGGTCACCTGTGCCACGCGTGCCGATCGCGCGAATCTCGTGTTCATTCGCGTCACCGATACGGGCATTGGCATTCCGGAGGACAAGCTCGCGTCGATCTTCGAGCCGTTCGTCCAGGTGAGCTCGGGACCGACGCGACCGGCGGAGGGCACCGGCCTCGGGCTGGCG
>DASZUN010000149.1:0-5896 GCA_035547615.1 Gemmatimonadaceae bacterium
GGAACCAGTCGTCGGCGTACCGCATCCGCATCTCCCGCACGAGCGAGGCGCCGCTCGTGATCGCGGCGCGCGTCGGCGCGGCCGGCGCTTTCGCCGGCGATGGCTTGGACGTGGGCGCCGTGCGGTGGCAGGCCGCGGCGAAAAGCAACAGCCCCGCGACAGCGAGGCGCGGGGCTGGATGGAAACGACGAACGAGAACGGTCATGATCAGGGCTCGAGTCGGTATCCCGCTTTCCACACCGTGAGAATGTGGCGCGGCTGCGATGGGTCGTCCTCGAGCTTTCTGCGCAGTTCCGCGATGTGAATGTCCACCGTGCGCGTCATCACTTCCACACGGTAGCCCCACACCTCGCGCAGCAGCTCGACGCGCGACGCCACGGCGCCGCGGCGTCGCACCAGCGCCAATAACAAATCAAACTCTTTCGGGCTGAGTGCAACTGGGATGCCCTCCTTCGCGACGGTGCGGGATGCCGGATTGATTTCAACCGAACCGAACCGTTCCATCTGGTCGCCGGCTCCGCCCCGCTGCTCCGCCATGCGCGAGCGGCGCAGCAGCGCCCCGACACGCGCGAGCAGCTCCAACACGCCGCACGGCTTCGTGACGTAATCGTCGGCGCCGAGCCGGAAGCCCAGGACCTTGTCCGCCTCCTCGCCGCGCGCGGTGAGGATGAGCACCGGCACGTCGGAGCCGCCGTCGCGCAATGCCTTGAGCACGCGGTAGCCGTCCATGCCGGGAAGCATGAGGTCGAGCATCACGAGGTCCGGTTTCCACGCGCGCGCGCGCTCGAGCCCCGACTCGCCGTCCTCGGCGACCTGCACGTCGTAGCCCTCGATCTCCAAGCCCGTGCGCAGGCCGTACGCGAGGTCCGGATTGTCTTCGACGATGAGGATGCGCGCCATGACACCCAGGTCCGTTGTGGTCTGTCGGGTCTCCATCGCTGATCCGTACGTCATGTGACCGCCTCGAGTTGCGATTTGGACTTCGATGCCGGGGAATTCGCGGGGTCCGCGCCGGCTTGCGTGATCGGCAGTTCGACGACGATGCGCGCGCCCCCGCCGGGTGAGCTCTCGGCGCGCGTGCGCCCGCCGTGCAGCGCGATGAGCTCGCGCACCACCGAGAGCCCGATCCCGCTGCCGCCCGTCGCCGCTTCGGCCTCGCGCGAGAGCCGCACGTACGGCTCCCACACGCGCACGCGATCGGCGTGCGGGATTCCGGGGCCCTGATCTTCCACCCAGAAGCGCGCGAGCCCCTTCGCCACCTCGGAGCCCACGTGAATCGTCTGGCCGGAGGGACCGTACTTCGCCGCATTGTCGAGCAGATTCAGCAGCACCTGGCGCAGCGCATCGCGGTCCAGCGCGATCGTCACGTTCGCATTCAGCTCGGCGGAGACCGTCATCTTCCGGGCGCGGGCGAGCGGCGAGAAGAGCTCGATCCCCTCCGTGATCTCGCGATCGAGATCGGCCTCGGCGAGCGAGACCCGATTCGTCCCCTTCTCGCTTCGCGAGAAATTGAGCACGTTCTCGACGAGATACGTGAGCCGGCGCGCCTCCTGGTCGATGATCCCCGCCGACCGCGCGCGCTCGTCCTCGCTGCGCAGCTTGCCCATCTTGAGCAGCTCGGCGAACCAGCGGATCTGTGCGAGCGGCGTCCGCAGCTCGTGCGACACGCCGGAGACGAACTCCGTGCGCATCCGCGCGAGCGCCTGCTGACGCCGGAGCTGCAGCAACGCCAGCGTGAGCAGTCCCGCGGCGATCACGAACAACACGATCAGCACGGGCAGGCGCGACCGCGGCAAGCCGCCGACGACGAGCTGACTCGCGAAGTCGCCGCGCAGGCTCACGCGCATGATCAATCGGCCGAAGTTCGGCTCGATCGTGTCCGCCGCGCTGTACGTCGGCGCGACCCAGCCCGGCGACTTGTACACTTCCGTGCCGCCGAGCGTGGCGACGGAGATCGAGAGAATGGAGTCGGGCGAGAGCCCTTTGACGAGCGACTCCGGGAGCAGCGCGCTCCGATGGCCGTTCGCGCCGCGGATGTTCTCGAACGTCGGCCGCAGGAACGGCTTGGGATCGGTCGCGTATCCGTACAGCACGACGGGCAATCCATCGTTCACGTCGCGCGCGACGACGAACACGAGCACGATCGGCGCGCCGTCCCGCTTCGCGAAGAGCATCGCGTACGAGTCGCTCGTGAGCATGACGGTGAGATTGCGGAGCGGCCCGAAGCGCCCGTCGGGCGACCCGAACGCGAGGATCTGGCGATCCTTGAGCCGGGGCAGCGTCTTCGCGTACGCGGCGATCGTGTCGCGCGCCCACGCCAGCTCCGAGTCCGGCAGATCGGTGGCGGTCGTGCGGAACGTCCCGTCGAACCAGTCGTAGCGGAAGAAATACTTCACGCCGGACATGCAGTGGCACCAACTCACCATGTCCCGCGCCACGTCCTCGACTTCCTCCGGCGCGAGCAGCGAGTGCTGGAGATCCGTGGGCTCGACGCGCGATGCCTGCCAGCTCAACGAGGTGACCATCTGCGTGAGCAGCGCGTTCTTCGACTGCTGCGTGAGCTGCCAGTCGGCGAATTTCGCGTAGTCGTTGAGCGCGCTCTCCGCGGTCCGCGCCTGCGAGCGCGCCGCGTCCCACGCCTGGTAGGCGAGCACGGCGACGACGACGAGGGCGAGGATCAGCAGCGCGACGGTGCCGATCAGGCGGGGCGAGCGGCGCATCGCCCGAAATGAACGGTTGGTGCGGCGGGAGAGCCAGAGGACTTACGGATTCCTTGCAGGGGGGGAGGCTGGTCTGTGGTCTGTAGTCCGTGAACTGTGGACCGTGTACCGTGGACGGTGGACAAGGACCACCGACCAAAGACCACCGACCACCGACCACCTCCCCATTGCATCTGCAAGAAATCCGTCGTACACTTTCAATTGATGACCGCCCCGATCTTCACCGCGCCGCGCCCGGAGCCCGGGCCCGTCCTCGCGAAGGCCGTGCTGGCCGCCGCCGCGCGGCTCGGGCTCAAGTACCGGCAGCTCGGCGCGATCATCGGCTCGAGCGAGGCGTCGGTCTCCCGCCTGCAGCACGGGCGCGGACTGGACCCGGCGAGCAAGGAGGGCGAGCTGGCGCTGCTCTTCCTGCGCCTCTACCGCAGCCTCGACGCGCTCGTCGGCGGAGACGACGCCGCCGCCCGCGCCTGGCTCACTTCAGAGAATACTCATCTCGGCGGCCTGCCCGCCGAGCGGATCCGCACCGTCGAGGGCCTCGTCGATGTCGTCCAGTATCTGGACGCGATGCGCGGGCGCCTCTGAGCTCCGGCCGCTCCGCCTGACGGCGTGGCGCGTGGTGGAGGCGCAGCACCAGGTCTCCACGCGCAAGCTCGTCGACTCCGTCGACGAGCAGATCGTGCTGGAGGAGCTGATCGACGGCGTGAAGCCGCCCGATCCCACGCGCGGGCGGCTGCACTATCTGCTCGCGACGCCGTTTCGCTACCCGCCGCTGCCGCACGGCTCGCGCTTCGGGGCGCGCCACGAGCGCGGCATCTGGTACGGGTCCGAGACGCGGCGCACCGCGTTCGCCGAGGTGGCCTACTATCGGCTGCTCTTTCTGGAGGGCACCCGCGCCGCGTTCAGCTCGCTCACCACACAGCTCACGGCGTTCACGGTGCGCGCCCGGACCGGGCACGGCATCGACCTCGTCGCGCCTCCCTTCGAGGCGCATCGCAGGGCCATCGCATCCCCGCTCCGCTACGGACCGACGCAGGCGCTCGGCGCCGCGATGCGCGCCGCCGGGGTCGAGCTCTTTCGCTATCCGTCCGCGCGCGACCGTCAGGGCGGCGCGAACGTCGGCGCATTCACGCCCGCCGTCTTCGGCGGCGCCAAGCCGCGCGGCCTCGAGACGTGGCACTGCACGGCCACGCACGCGCGCGTCGAGCTGGCGAGCCGCGACTATTTCGCCCGTGAGACGTTCGTGTTTCCGCGCGAGGAGTTCGCCGTCGGCGGCGCGCTCCCTTCGCCGGCGGTGTGATTCCGAGCTTCGGCGATCCGGCGCAGACGGGCCGGTGAATTGCAGTGCCTGGTGGCGAACTCGCCACGGACCTCTGCAGGTTACGGCATGCCGGCCATCTACGACATCTCTCTTCCCATACACAACGGCGGCTTGATCTACCCCGGCAATCCGCCGATCGAGATCGAGGCGCAACAGGCGATCGCGAAGGGCGGAAGCTCGAACGTCTCGGCGCTCCGGTTCGGCTCGCACACGGGCACGCACGTCGACGCACCCAAGCACTTCTTCGACGACGGTGCCGGCGTGGACACGCTGCCGCTCGACGTGCTGATGGGCCCCGCGGTCGTCGTGCACATGGCGGACGACGTCATGGCGGTGGGCGAAGCCGAGCTCCGCATGCACGAGCTCACGGGCCACACGCGCATCCTGATCAAGACGCGCAACTCGAGCTTCATACGCGAGCCCGAGTTTCATCCGGACTTCACGTATCTCGCGCCCGACGGCGCCGAGTACCTCGCGCGGCTCGGCATGAAGCTGGTCGCGATCGACTACCTGTCCATCGAACAGTTCCACTCGGGGCATCATCGCACGCACCGCACGCTGCTCGAGCGCGGAATCATCATCGTCGAGGGCGTGGACCTGTCGGTGCCGCCCATGGGGCCGTACGAGCTTCGCGTGCTGCCGCTCCGCCTCGCGGGTCTCGACGGCTCACCGGCGCGCGCGGTGCTGATCGGCTGATGCGCGACATCGCCCTCGTGCTGTTCGACATCGGCGGGGTGCTCGGCAGCAATGGCTGGGATCGCGAGCAGCGCGCCGCCGCGGTCGACCGCTTTCACCTCGATCCGGACGACTTCCAGTATCGCCACGAGGAGACCGTCGGCGCGCTCGAGTCGGGGCAGATCACGCTCGACGAGTATCTCGACGTGACCGTCTTCTGCGAGCCGCGCGACTTCACGCGCGAGGAATTCCGCGCGTTCATGTTCGCGCAGAGCGAGCCGTGGCCGGCGAGCATCGCCGTCGCGCGCGACCTCGCGCGCACCGGCGTTCGCCTGGCGACGCTCAACAACGAGAGCGCGGAGCTCAACGAGTACCGCATCGACCGCTTCGGCCTGTGCGACATCTTCCCGACGTTCTTCAGCTCGTGCTGGCTCGGCACGCGCAAACCGACGCACGACATGTACGCGCGCGTGCTCGGGATGACGCAGTCACGACCCGAACGGACGTTGTTCGTGGACGATCGCGCGCAGAACCTCCGTCCGGCCGCGGCACTCGGCATGAGCACCATTCAGTATCGGTCGCCCGAGCAGTTGCGGGACGAGCTCCGGGCGCACGGCTTGCTGGAATGACGTGTCATCCCGAGCGAGCCGCAGGCGAGGGATGTCATCCCGAGCGAGCCGAAGGCGAGTCGAGGGATCTGGCGTCCAGGTCGCGAACCTCGCATCGCGGTGCGGACGCGAGATCCCTCGACTTCGCCGCTTCGCGGCTTCGCTCGGGATGACAGTGAGCGGAGTACTAAGTTGAACCCTCTTCAGACCTGAACGACATGCAACTCGCGATGATTGGCCTTGGCCGCATGGGCGGCAACATGGTCGAGCGGCTGATGCGGCACGGACATTCGCTGGTCGTCTATGACCGCAGCGCCGAGGCGGTGGACAAATACGTGCAGATGGGCGCGACCGGCGCCGACGCGCTCGAGAAGGTGGTCGGCGCGCTGCAATCGCCGCGCATCGTGTGGATCATGGTGCCCGCCGGCGAGCCGACGGAGCAGACGATCCAGTCGCTCGTGCCATTGCTCGACCGCGGCGACATCATCATCGACGGCGGCAACTCCAACTTTCACGACACCATGCGCCGCGGACAGGAGCTCGCGGCGAAGGGCATCGAGTTCATCGACTGCGGC
>DASZUN010000150.1:0-14145 GCA_035547615.1 Gemmatimonadaceae bacterium
CGTCGCGAATGTACCCCTACAGTCGGCGTCGAGCGCCGCAAGCTAGGAGAGCCCAATGACTGGAGATCTGATCCGGGTAGTGCTGGCCGACGATCACGCCGTCGTGCGCGCCGGATTGAAGGCGGTCCTCGGCGTCGCCAAAGACATCGAGGTGATCGGCGAGGCGAAGACCGGCCGCGAAGCGGTGGCGCTGGCCGAGCGCTTCAACCCCGACGTGGTCGTCATGGACCTGTCGATGCCGGATCTTGACGGCACGCAGGCGACCAAGGAAATCGTGCAGAAGGGCCTGCCCACGCGCGTGCTCGTGCTGACCATGCACGCCGAAGAGGACTACCTCGTGCCGCTCATGGAAGCGGGCGCGGCGGGCTACCTCGTCAAGAGCGCGGCGGACCGCGAACTCGTCGACGCGGTGCGCGCGGTGGCGCACGGCGACGTGTACGTGCGGCCGGCGGCGGCGCGGGTGCTGGCGAAAAACCTGACGAAAAAGGATCCGGCGGCGAACGAGCGCGAGCGCTTCGAGAAGCTCACGCAGCGCGAGCGCGACGTCCTGCGGCTGGTCGCGCAGGGGTATTCGGCTCCTGAGATTGGAGAACGGTTGTTCATAAGTCCCAAGACCGTCGACACCTACAAGCAGCGGATCCAGGAAAAGCTTGGGCTGGCGCACCGTTCGGACTACGTTCAATTTGCATTGAAGTTGGGCCTGCTGGCCGAAGCGTAAGGAGCGGCGCTCGGCAGGCCTGAGCAGGGCGTACCCGACCGCATGCCACTCGCTCACTCCCGCCGTATTCGATCAGCGCTGTGGATTGCAACCGCGGCGCTGGTCGTTCCCGTCGTCATCACGCTCCTGGAGCTGCCGGGGGGCGGCGTGCGCCCCTGGCTCCGCCTGGGGGCGCTCGCGATCATCGCCGGCACCCTCGCGCTCCTCATCGGGCGGCAGCGCGCCTTCGAGTCCACGGCGCGCGCGATGGAGAAGTTCGACGCCGAGCTGCGCGCGTCGGAAGCCAAATTCTCCGGCATCCTCGCGATCGCCGCCGACGCGATCATCACCACCGATCAGACCCAGAAGATCATCCACTTCAACAAGGGAGCGGAGGAGATCTTCGGCTATCCGGCGAGCGAAACGATAGGGCGCCATCTCGCCATGTTGCTGCCGCCGCGCTACCGCCACGTGCACGACGCGCACATGTCGCACTTCGCGCAGAGCGACGACACCGCGCGCCGGATGGCCGAGCGTCGCGAGATCTTCGGCCTCCGCGCCGACGGCACCGAGTTTCCCGCCGAGGCGTCGATCTCGAAGCTCGTGGCGCCCGACGGGGTCCTCTTTACGGTGGTGCTGCGCGACATCACCGAGCACAAACGCGCCGAGGAAGACGAGCGTTTTCTCTCGGCGGCGGGCGCGGCGCTGGGCCGTTCGCTCAACTTCGAGCAGACCCTGCAGGCGATCGTCGACACGCCGGTGCCGCGGCTCGCCGACGCGTGCCTCCTCGACATCGTGACCTCGACCGACCGGCTGCAGCGGATCCCGAGTGAACGACAGCGGGAGGATCTCACGCCCGCGCTGCGCGCGCTCAGCGACGTGGTGCTCTCGTGGGATTCGCCGTCGCCCGTGGTCGACGTGATTCGCCGCCAGCGCGCGGAGCACGTGGCCGCGATGGGCGACGACTGGCTCGAGGCCAACGAAGAAGCCGCGGCGTTCGCCCACTGGCGCGAGCTGGGCGCGAAGGCGCTGTACATCCTGCCGCTCACCGCGGGCGATCACACGCTCGGTGCGCTCACGCTGATCTCGACGGACGAGAAGCGGCAGTTCACGCCCGACCGCCGCGCGCTGGCGCAGAAATACGCGAGTCTCGCCGCCGCGTCGCTCGACAACGCGCGGCTGTACCGGCTCGCCCAGCGGGCGAACCGCGCCCGCGATGAAGTGCTGAGCGTCGTGTCACACGACCTGCGCAATCCGATCAGCGCGATCGCGATGTGCGCGCGCGTGCTGCGCGAGACGCCGCCCGCCGAGAACGGCAAGCGCGAGGAGCTGCTCGTCACGATCAGCGAATCCACGCAGTGGGTGAACCGGCTGATCCAGGATCTGCTCGACGTCGCGAACATCGAGCGCGGGCAGCTCTCGCTGCAGATCGCGCCGCAGGACCCGACGCAGCTCGCGTTGCAGGCGATGCACATGTTCGACGTGGAGGCGGCCCAGCACGGCATCACGCTGGACACGCAGGTCGACACGAACCTGCCGCTCGTGTCGGGCGATCCGGCGCGCATCGTCCAGGTGCTGGGCAACCTGCTGCGCAACGCGATCAAGTTCACGCCGCGCGGCGGGCACATCACGCTCGGCGTCGCGCATCGGGATACCGAGGTGGAGTTCTTCGTGCGCGACACGGGCAGCGGCATTCCGCTGAGCAATCAGCGGAAGATCTTCGAGCGCTACTGGCAGTCGGCCGACGGGGCGCGCGAGACCGGCTCGGGACTCGGCCTGTCGATTGCGAAGGGAATCATCGAGGCGCACGGCGGGCGCATCTGGGTGGAGAGCGTGCCCGGCGTGGGGAGCACGTTCGCCTTCACAGTGCCGAACGCGTCCCCGGTGAGCGTCGAGTAGCGCGGGAGCGAGCATGGGGCAGGATGACAAGCCGCGGTTCTTCGAGCTCTCGAGCGCCGAGGCGGTGGAGCTGCTGCGGCGGAATCACGTGGGGCGGCTGGCGTTCAGCTTTCACGACCACGTGGACGTCGAGCCGCTGTCGTACGTGTATGACGGCGAGTGGTTGTACGGTCGCACCTCGCAGGGCGCGAAGCTCACCACCGTGCTGCACCATCCGTGGGTCGCGCTCGAGGTCGATGAGATCGAAGGGGCGTACGACTGGCGGAGCGTGGTCGCGCACGGGACCATCTATTTCATGGAGCCGGAGGGCGGCGACCGCGAGCGCGAAGCGTACGCGCGCGGGCTGGAGCTGCTGCGCGCGCTCGACGAGCGGATCCTGACGGGCGCCGATCTGGCGCCGCAGCGCACGACGCTCTTTCGCGTGCACGTCGACGATCTCGTGGGGCGGGGCGCGAGCACGCAGGAGTAGATCGCGCCACGCGGCGGCCGTCCGCATGCATCACACGGCGAGTTCCTGACATGCGGGGCTGAATTCGCCGACAGACGCCGCGGCGGTGCCCTCGCAGGTTGCCCGGCATGTCAGACTCCGCCACCTCGCGGGCCACGCCGCTCCGGCCGCTGCTCGCGCCCCAGTCGATCGCCGTCGTCGGCGCGTCGCACCGCGCCGGCACGATCGGCAACCAGATCGTTCGCAATCTCATATCGTACGGCTATACGGGCGCGGTGTATCCGGTGAATCCGCGCGCCGCGTCCGTGTGTGCGGTGCCGACCTGGCGCAGCATGCAGGACGTGCCGGGGCCGGTGGACGTGGCGATCGTGGCGGTGCCGCGCGACCACGTGCTGGAGGTGGCGGACGGCTGCGGTCGCGCGGGCACGCGGGGGCTGGTCGTGGTCTCGGCGGGATTTCGCGAGGTGGGGCCGGACGGGGCCGCGCTCGAGCACGAGCTGCACGAGATCGTCCGCCGGTACGGCATGCGCATGGTCGGACCCAACTGCATGGGGATCATCAACGCCGATCCGCGCATCTCGATGAACGGCACGTTCTGCACGGTGATGCCGGCGTTCGGCGCGTCGGCGTTCGTATCGCAGTCGGGCGCGCTGGGCCTGGGCGTGCTCGATTATGCGCGCGAGTACGGCATCGGCATCTCGCAGTTCGTCTCCGTGGGCAACAAGGCGGACGTGAGCAGCAACGATCTGCTGCTCGAGTGGGAGCACGACGAGACCGTGCGCGTGATTCTCATGTACGTCGAGAATTTCGGGAATCCGCGGCGGTTCCTCGAGATCGCGTCGCGGCTGACGAGGACGAAGCCGATCATCGCGGTGAAGTCGGGGCGGTCGCGGGCCGGGGCGCGTGCGGCGACGTCGCACACGGGGGCGCTGGCGGCGAGCGACACGGCGGTCGACGCGCTGCTCGCGCAGGCGGGCGTGCTGCGGGCATCGACGATCGAGGAGCTGTTCGACATGGCGATCGCGTTCGAGTCGCGGGTGCTGCCGCGCTCGCGACGGACCGCGGTGCTGACCAACGCCGGGGGGCCGGGCATTCTCGCCGCGGACGCGATGGAAACGTGCGGCCTCGATCTCGTCGAGCTCGGCGCGGAGACGGTGGAGCAGCTGCGGCCGCTCTTCCCGGCGGCGGCGTCGATCCGCAATCCGCTCGACATGATCTCGTCGGCGACGCCGGCGGGGTACCGCGCGGCGATGTCGGTGCTGCTCGCGGATCCGGCGATCGACACGGTGGTGCCGATCTTCGTGCCTCCTTTTGGAATCCGACAGGAAGACGTGGCGGGGGCGATCGTCGGCGCGGCGGAGCGGTCTCCGGAGAAGGCGGTGTTCGCCGTGCTGATGGGCCGGGAAGGACTCCCGGCCGGGCGCGCGGAGCTGCACGACGCGGGGATTCCGGCGTACATCTTTCCGGAGTCGGCGGCGCGCGCGATCGCGGCGCTGAATCGTCACGTCGATCAGGCGCGCGCGGCGGCGCCGGACCTCACGCCGCCTGCCGACATCGATCGCGACGCCGCACGCGCCATTCTCGACGGCGCCGTCCGCGAGGGTCGCGAGCAGCTCACCCAGATCGAAGCGCTCGACCTGCTCGCGGCGTATGGCGTGCCCGTGGCGCGAGCGCGCCTGGCGCGCGACGCGGACGACGTCGTGCGGCTCGCGCGTGACGTCGGCTATCCGGTTGCGCTCAAGCTCGTGTCGCCGGACGTCATTCACAAGAGCGACGTCGGCGCCGTGCACGTGGGGCTCGCGAGCGACGATGCGGCGCATGCCGCGTACGACGAGATGCTCGCGCGCGTGCGCGCGGCGCTGCCGGGCGCGCGAATCGACGGTGTGCTCGTGCAGCCGATGATTCCCGCGGGAACGGAGTTGATCGTCGGCATCACGCGCGATCCGGCGTTCGGCGCGCTCGTGATGGTGGGACTCGGGGGCATCTTCGTCGAGGCAATGGGGGACGTGATGTTCCGCGTCGCGCCGGTGGACGAGCGACAGGCGCTCGAGATGCTCGGCGCGCTCCGAGGCGCGCGCATCCTCGACGGGTTGCGTGGTCGCGGCGCATCGGACCGCGCGGCGATCGCGTCCGTCGTGCGGCGCGTGAGCCATCTCGCGGCGGACTGGCCGGAGATCGCGGAGCTCGATGTGAATCCGCTAATGACACGTGCAGATGTGGTATGCGCGGTCGACGCGCGGGTCCGGATCGCGCGCGGCGCTTCCCGCACGGGGAATCAGGCATCCACGGACGGCGCTTGCGAGAAAGTCACATATCGTTGAACGCATCCCCCCACCCGGTCGATGCGATGCTGCGGTTGTCGGACATCATGACCACGGAGATCGCGACGGTGTCGCCGGACGCGACACTCCGTGACGCCATGGAGTTGTTCGCCCAGCGGCACGTGAGCGGCGTGCCCGTGCTCAGCGGGTTTCGCGTGGTGGGCGTCATCACGTCCGCCGATCTGCTGGAGTTCGCCGCGTTCAATCCGGGCGTGCCGACCGAGCAGGACGGCGGCTCGGACTGGGGCGAATGGACGGAGCCCACGCGCGACGAAGAGGTGGAGTCCGAGGACGAGTCGGCGAGCGCCTTCTTCTCCGAGTACTGGGACGATGCCGGCGCCGACAGCAGTGAGCGCATGAACACCGTGAACGGGCCGGAGTGGAACTCGCTCGAGGAGCACGTGGTGAGCGAGGTGATGACGCGCGCGCTCGTGACGCTGCCGCCCTACGCGTCGGTGCTCCAGGCGGCGCAGGTCATGAGCGAGCGGCGGATCCACCGCGTCCTCGTCATGGAAGGCGAGACGCTGCTCGGCATCGTGAGCAGCATGGACATCGCGCGCGCCGTGGCCGACGAACGCCTCGCGGAACCGGTCGCGATCGACGGGTGAGCTGCGGTCCGTAAGTCCGTACTCCGTAGTCCACGGTCCACGGACCACCGACCACAGACGACGGACCACCGACTACTTCCGGCGCCCGTTCGCGTGCCGCCCGCAGACGCGGGTCGCGGGCAGGATCTCCAGACGCTCGGGTGCGATCTCCTGGCCGCACACGGCGCAGCGGCCGTACTCGGCGGGCGCCTGGTACAGCGCCCGCAGCGCGCTGTTGATGTGCTGCAGCTCCGCCGACTGCCGGTCCGCGCGCGCGGCTTCCTCCTCGGTGGCCATCCGGTCCGTCGCGGCGTCCACGCTGTCGCTCGGATCGGGCACGCCCGCGATGCGGTCCGCGTCGTCGCGCAACGCACGGGTGGACGACGAGAGCTCGCCGATCACCCGCCGCCGCTCCTCGAGCAGCCGCCGCTCGAGTCGGTCGAGTTGAAGTTTTCTCATATGAACTCTCCGATAGGCTGGTCGTGCGCCGAAGCGTGATACATGGTGGGCGCCGCGGCCGGGGGGCGCAGTCGGCGGGCGCGCGGCGCCGCGTCGGGCCAGACCCGACGCGGCTGTCAGCGCGTCCGCATTCTCCGGCGCCCCGCGTGCGTCTCCCCTGACGCGCGACGCCCGCACGGGGCGCAACATGAATCGGATGGAGCGGTTTCTCTCGTGTTCACCCGTTTCACGCAGGAGGTCGTATGGCGCTCATCAGATCACGGCGTACCCCGCGCTTCTCGCTCGCGATGCCGAGCTTCCCGGCGATTCCCGGCTTCGAGGACATGGAGAATCGGATGCAAAAGTTTCTCGAGACGGCGGCGCCGTTGACGAGCGAGATGTTCGCGCAGCCCATCGGCTGGCTGCCGCCCACGGACATTCTCGAGTCGGAGACCGAGCTCACGCTGACCGCCGAGCTGCCGGGACTCGAGCTCAAGGACATCGACATCTCGGTCGATGAAGGCGTGCTCACGCTACGCGGCGAGAAAGCCGAGGAGAAGACCGAGACCGACGAGGAGAAGAAGTATCACCTCTTCGAGCGCACCTATGGCCAGTTCCAGCGGTCGTTCACGCTGCCGCGCTCGGTCGACCCGACCAAGATCACCGCGGAATTCGTGAAGGGCGTGCTCACGGTGCACATGCCCAAGACCGCCGAGGCCAAGGCCAAGGGCCGCAAGATCGAGGTCGTCGAGAAGAAGTAGAGGGACGCGAGGGCGCGCGTGGCTAGCCGAGTCGCGGCACCAGCCGTCGCTTGACGAGCTCCACGGCGCCGAGATAGAGCGCGGTCGCCGCCCCGACGAAGCACAGGAATGGCGGCGGCAGCGGCACGAAGCCGAGCGCTCCAGCCATCGGGCTGATCGGCAGCCACATCGCGCAGAGCGCCGCCACCACCACCGTGGCGGCGAGCGCTCGACTCGGCCGGCTCCGCAGCGGATTGCCCATCGTGCGAATCACGAACAGCACGAGGATCTGCGTGAGCATCGATTCCACGAACCAGCCGGTCTGGAACAGCCGCTCGGACGCGTGGAACACCCCGAGCAGCACGCCGAACGTGAGGAAGTCGAACACCGAGCTCACGAGCCCCACCCGCACCATGAACTGACGAAGGCCGCCGACGTCCCAGTGGTGCGGCTTGCGGATGTACGCCGCGTCCACGTGATCGCCGGGGATCGCGATCTGCGACGCGTCGTAGAGGAAATTGTTCAGCAGCACCTGCGTCGGGAGCATCGGCAGGAACGGGACGAGCAGCGACGCGAATGCCATGCTGAACATGTTGCCGAAGTTCGAGCTCGTGCCCATCAGGATGTACTTCATCACGTTGCCGAACGCCTTGCGCCCCTCGACGATTCCGTTGTGCAGCGCGCCGAGGCCGCGCTCGAGCAGGATGACGTCGGACGCGTCCTTCGCCACGTCGACCGCGCCGGCGACGGAGATGCCGACGTCGGCCGCGTGCAGCGACGGCGCGTCGTTGATGCCGTCGCCAACGTACCCCACGACGTGGCCGCGGCCCTTGAGCGCGAGGATGATGCGGAGCTTCTGGTTCGGCGTGACGCGCGCGAAGAGCGACGTGCGCTCCGCGACCGGGCCGAGCGCCGCATCGCTGATCTGCTCGAGCTCGGAGCCGAGCACGACGGTCGGTGCGGCAAGCCCCGCGGCCTCGCACACGTAGCGCGCGACGGCGTCGTCGTCTCCGGTCACGATCTTGAGCTGGACGCCGTCGCGCGCGAGGGCGTCGATGGTCGCGCCGACGTCGGCAAGCGGCGGGTCCGCGAACAGGAGAAAGCCCACGAGCGACAGGTCGCGCTCGTCCGCGGGCGTGCACGCCGCGTCCGGCGCGACGTCGCGCATCGCCACGGCGAGCGACCGCAGGCCCTGGCGGCTGTACTCGGCGACGACAGCGCGCGCTCGGGCGCGCACGGTGGCGTCGAGCGGAGGCGTGCCGTCGCCCGTCCACCGGTGCGTGCATGCGGCCAGCACGGACTCGGGCGCGCCCTTCACGATCAGCACCGCACGCGTGCCGCGACGAGCGACGACGGACATCTGCCGCCGCTCGAAGTCGAACGGCAGCTCGCGAAGCTTCTCCCACTCCTCGGCGGCCGGCGCCCGCGCCAGGATCGCGGCGTCCAGCGGATTGGCGACGCCGCTCTGGAACCGCGCCGTGAGGCCGCCGTACAGGAGCGGCGCGTCACTCGCGCTGCCGCACGGATCCACCGAGGCAACGAGCGTCATCTGGCCAGCCGTCAACGTGCCGGTCTTGTCGCTGCACAGCACGTCGATGCTGCCGAAATTCTGTATCGCCGCGAGATGCTTCACGATGACTCGCTGCCGCGACATGCGCACCGCGCCGTTCGCCAGGGTGATCGACGTGATCATCGGCATGAACTCGGGGACGATCCCGACCGCCAGCGCGACCGCGAAGAGCAGGGAGTCGAGCGGATCCCGGTGCATCGTGATGCTCGCCAGCACGAGGAAGAGCACGAGAAAGATCACCGTGCGCGCGAGCAGCATGCTGAATCGCTGCAGCCCGCGCTCGAGCTCCGTCACCGGCGGCCGCTCGCGCAGTCGCGCCGCGATCTCGCCGAAGGCCGTTTGCGTGGCGGTCGCGATCACGATCGCCGTGGCGACCCCGCTCACGACGGACGTGCCGAGAAAGACCAGGTCGGGCCGCGCGGGATCGGACGAGGGCGGTGCGGGCGGAAGCGCGGGATCGGCGCTCTCCTTCTCCGCGGGATACGATTCGCCGGTGAGCGCCGCCTGCTGAACACGGAGATCCCGCGACGTCACGAGGCGTGCGTCGGCCGGGACCACATCGCCGGCGCTGAGCCGGATCAGATCACCGGGCACCACCTCGCGACGCGGAAGCTCGCGCCACGCGCCGTCGCGCATGACACTGGCCGTCGGCACCACGCTCTGCTGCAATCGCTCGGCGGCCGTCATCGATCGAGCCGTCTGCACCGTATCGAGCGCTGCGCCGAGCGCCACAGTCACGAGGATGATCGTCGCGTCGGTCGTTTCGCCGACGAGCGCCGCGAGGCCGCTCGCGACCAGCAGAATGACCATGAGCGGTGAGCCGAGCGTGCCGAGCAGATGCCTGGCGATACCGAAGCGCGGAGCGGTCGCGAGCTCGTTCGGGCCGTATCGCCCGAGCGCGACGCGTGCGTCCTCGCTCGTGAGGCCGGCCGGCGCTGACGGCCCACTGATGCGCGGGGAAACGGCGGTGGCGGTCACTGTCGCGCCCACGTCATGCGCGGCACGCGTCGCCTCGGGTGTCGGAGCGAGCGCCGCAGGATGCCGTCGTGACGGAACATCTCGAGCAGGATGAGCGTGATCGCGGCGGAGAGCACGAAGACGAGCGCGAACTTGGCCCCGAGCCCGATCGCGAGCGGCACCGTGACGAACGCCACCGCGACGATGATCGGCTGGTGCACCAGGTACATCCCGAGCGCGGCGTCGCGGCCGTAGCGCGTGAGCGCCGTCTCACGCGCGAGCCACCGCCGCCCGATGCCGAGCATCGCGACCATCCAGGCCCACGCGCAGATCGCGTAGAGCATCCAGAACGCGAGATATGTCGCGTGATACTGCGGCGGGATGCGGTCGGGGATGATGTCGGTCCAGAGGCCGACCATGAGCGCGGCCGTGCCGACCATGCCGGTGATCAACGCGCCCCGCCACTGCAGGTCGATCGCGCGGCCGAGCCACGGCGAGCCCGCGAGGACGAATCCATAGATGTACGCCACGAGGAGGAGCGCGTGATTCGACCAGTCGCTGTTCAGCATGTGGCGCTCGGGAAGGATTCCCCACAGCAGATTGCGCTCGAGGATGAGCGGGAACGCGAGCAGGAGCATGCCGCCGGGTCGCGTGCACAGACGCGCGGCGCGTTGGAGGGCGCGCCGCCCGCGCGGGCGCTGCAGCGCGCGGAAGAGCGGCAGGGTCACGAACGCGTAGGCCAGCAGGTGCGCGAGAAACCAGAGGTGGTGCCAGGAGAGGTTCCCGCGCGGATACACGCCGTTGAAGAAGTGCGGCAGGAACGCCCAGTACGATCCGTGGAACTGCCCGCGCAGCACACGCTCCAGGTACACCTGCGGGGACACGAGCACGATCGTGCCTGCGGTGAGCGGCAGCAGCAGCCGCACGGTGCGCTCGCGGAGATACGCCCCGTTGGATCGCGTACGCAGCGAATACCAGGCACCCACGCCCGAGAGCAGCATGACGAGCGGCATCAGCCAGGGCGCGACGAGCGCCGTCACCTCGCCCGCGACGCGGCTCCGCGTCGCATTCGTGATGTGCCACTCGTCCCACGGATTGAAGACCTCGCACACGTGGGCCACGAATACGAGCATGATCGCCAGGATGCGCAGGTTGTCGACGTAGTGCAGCCGCCGGTCGCTCGCGTTCCGCGCGTGCTGCGCTTGCGCCGCGGGTCTCATCCGGGCTCCATCGCGAAGCTCTCGCCGAGGAAGTGCCGGCGCACTTCGGGATCGGCCATCAGCGCGCCGGCATTGCCCATCGCGAGCACGCGGCCCTGAAACAACACGTACGCGCGGTCGCACAGCGCCAGCGCCTCGCGCACGTTGTGATCGGTGAGCAGGACGCCGACGCCCCGGGCGCGGGCGTCCACGAGCATGGCGTGCAGGCTCTCGATCGTGAGCGGGTCGATCCCGGCGAACGGCTCGTCGGCAAGGAGGAAGCGCGGCTCCGTCGCCAGGCTGCGCGCCACTTCCAGCCGTCGCTGCTCGCCGCCGGAGAGCCGCTGCGCCGAGCGGTCGGCCACGCCGAGCAATCCGAATTCCGCGAGGATCTCGTGCGCGCGCTCGTGCGCCGCGTGCCGGCCTCCCCCGCGCGACTCGACGATCGCAGCGATGTTGTTCTCCGCGCTCAGATGCCGGAACACCGAGCGCTCCTGCGGCAGAAACCCGAGCCCTCGCCGCGCGCGCTCGTGCAGCCCCAGGCCGGTGACGTCCTCGCCATCGAGGTAGACGCGCCCGCTCGTTGGCGACAGCAGGCCGACGATCATCGACAGGGTGACGGTCTTGCCGGCGCCGTTCGGTCCGAGCAATCCGACGATCTCGCCGCGCGCGACGTCGAGGTCGACGCCGTCCACGATGCGGCGCCCCGCGCGATGCCACCTGAGCGCGCGCGCCTCGAGCCGCGATCGGCTCGCCGCGTTCGGGCCGGAGCGCTGGGTCATACGAAAAGCTCGACCCCGCCGCGCGCCGAGTCAGTCGCCGTTGGTCCGCGACGCGACAGCGGGAATCACCTGACAGAAAATCAGCCTGTGGCTGACGGTGACTCGCGGCGGGCACCACGAATTTCCGTGCGGGCTCGCAGGACCGCGATCCCGACCGACCAGGAGGTCCTATGAGTACACTCTTCAGCACCGCGACTGCGCCGCGCACCGGTATCCGTGCGCATCGCGCCGCGCCCGTGGTCATCGCCACGGACGGGCGCCAGCAGTCGGATCCGGCGCTGATCGCCGGGCTGCTGCTGGGCGAGACCAGCGAGGCCGTGCGCGTCGCGTCCGTGCTCCGGCCGGTGCCGATCGTGAGCCCCGAAGCACAGCTGCCCATGTCGCCCGACGTCGAAGCCACGCGGCGCGCCGATCTCAAACGCTCGGTGGTCGAGCAGATGGGGCGCGTGTGGACCGACGCCGACGACGTGGACGTGGAGTTATATGAAGGCGACCCCGCGACGACGATCGCGCGCGTCGCCCGCGACGCCAACGCCACGATGATCGTCGCCGGCCTCGGCCGGCACCGTGTCGTCGACCGGCTGTTCGGCGACGAGACTGCGCTCCGGCTGATCCGGGTGTCGGCCGTGCCGGTGTTCGCGGTGAGCGGCTCGTTCACGCGGCTCCCCGCGCGCCTCGTGGTCGCGGTCGATTTCAGCGAGACGAGCCTCCGTGCCGCGCGCATGGCGCTGCAGGTCGCCGCGCCCGAAGCGACGATCTATCTCGCGCACGTGGCGCCGCGCGACAGCACGTTGTACGACTGGAACGGCGGCGGCTCGTCGTACAAGCAGGATGCCGGCGAGGCGCTGCAGAAGATTCGCGAACAGCTCCGCGTACCGGACGGCGTGACCGTTCAGCGCGTGCTGTTGCAGGGTGACCCGGCCACGGAGCTGCTCGCGTTCGCGACGAGCGTCAACGCGGATCTGATCGCCACCGGCAGCCACGGCCACGGCTTCGTGGCGCGCATGCTGATCGGTAGCGTGACGACGCGCATTCTGCGCTGCTCCACGTGCAGCGTGCTCACCGTGCCGCACGCCGCCGCGATGACGCGCATTCGCACCACCGTCGAACCTCCGTCGGTCAAGTCGCTGCCGCGGCGCGACTGGTCGGACGCTCTCGACGAGTTCACCAGACGCAACGCCGGCCGACGCGGCGTGCTCGAGGTGGACGATCCCGAGATCGGCGCGCAGGCGCAGGAGCACGACTATCCGCTGCTCGGCGCCACGTACGATCCCGCGGATGCCTGCGTCGACATCATGCTCGGCGAGCTCGGGGACGTGCAGCGCCACCTCACGCGGAGCATCGGGAACGTCAGCGCGATCGACGTGCTGACGGATGAGAAGGGACGTGACATCGCCCTACGGATCGCGCATGGTGCTGGTCAGACGCTTTTGACCTTCACCTGGTAGGTGCCGGTTCCGTAGACGAGGCATGCGGGCGGTCGTGACGGTCGGCACGGCCGTTCCGCATGTCCTCGGCGACCCGCCGAATTCGTGATAGGTCCATGAAGCAACGATTGATCGTCCCGGTGGCCGCGGTGGCCGTGATCATCGCCGGCGTGCTGTTGCGCGTCGGTCACGCCGCGCACGCCGCGCAGTCGGTCTGGATGATCGGGCTCGCCCTCAGCGGCGCGCCCATCCTGTGGAACACGCTCGTCGCCGCGCGGCACGGCAAGTTCGCCACCGACATCGTGGCGTCGCTGTCGATCGTCGGCGCCCTCGCGCTCGAGCAGCCGCTCGCCGGGCTCGTCATCGTGCTCATGCAGTCGGGCGGCGAAGCGCTCGAGCGGCTCGCGGAAGGCCGCGCCTCGGCGGCCGTGCGCGCGCTCGAGGAGGCCGCGCCACGGATCGCGCACCGCGTCGCCGGCGAGCGCGTCGAGGACGTTCCGGTGAACGCGATCCGTCTCGGCGACGAGCTGCTCGTTCGTCCCGGCGACCTCATTCCGGTCGACGGCGAGATCACCGAAGGGCAATCCGAGCTCGATACGTCCTCGCTCACCGGCGAGTCGACGCCGGTGACGGCGCGTCCGGGCGTCCACGTCATGAGCGGCACGGCCAACGGCTACGGAGCGCTGCGCATGCGCGCCACCGCCCTGGCCCAGGAGAGCCAGTACGCGCGCATCGTGGACCTCGTGCGGACCGCGCAGTCCAGCAAGGCGCCGCTCCAGCGGATCGCCGATCGATACGCCGTGTGGTTCACGCCGCTCACGCTCGCGGTGTGCGGGATGGCGGTGCTGCTCACGCACGACTGGATGCGCGCACTCGCGATCCTCGTCGTCGCGACGCCGTGCCCCGGCGACTCGACGTGCTCCGATCCACGCGGGAGCACGAGCCCGTCTTCCTCCGCCTGCTCCACGATCACGCGCGCGAGCAGATGACTCGACCCCTGCTCCACCGCGGCGGCGTACTGCAGCACGGCGGAGGCCGAGAGGTGCGGCGAGACGTGAACGGCGGTCAGGCGCGGCTTGC
>DASZUN010000151.1:0-23507 GCA_035547615.1 Gemmatimonadaceae bacterium
CAGGAGCGCCGGTTCGCCGACGCCCTGGCGAAGTTGCCCGTCCGTGTGCCGATGGTGCACGCCGAGAACGGCGCCGCGGTCGAGCATCGCGGCGGGTCGCGATGGAGCGTGGTGCGGCCGGGCATCTTCCTCTACGGCGTGGGCAGCGGCAACGCGCCGGAGATCACGCCCGAGCCGGTTGCCGCAGTCCGCGCGCGCGTGGTCGATCTGCGCAGCGTCCCCGACGGCGACTCGGTGAGCTACGACGCGACCTACCGCGCCGTGGGCGACCGCCGCATCGCGACGCTGGCGATCGGTTACGCCGACGGCTACCGCCGCGCGTTGAGCAACCGGGGCGTCGTGCTGCTGCACGGACGCCGAGCGCCGATCGCGGGGCTCGTCACGATGGACATGACGATGATCGACGTCACGGACGTGCCCTGCGCGATCGGGGACGCCGCGACCCTCATCGGCGCGGACGGCAACGATCGCATCGACGTGGCCGAGCTGGCGACGATGGCGCAGATGAGCCCGTACGAGCTGCTCACCGGCCTGCGCGGCAGACTGCCGCGCCGGTACATCGACGAGGAGACGACCTGATGAAACGAGCCGCGATCGTCGTGCTCGACGGCGTGGGGATCGGCGAAGCGCCCGATGCTGCGCAGTATGGAGACGTGGGCAGCGACACGCTCGGCAACATCTCGCGAGCGATCGGCGGGCTCGATCTGCCGAACCTGGCGAAGGCGGGCCTGGGGCGGATTGCTCCGCTCGAGGGCGTCGCGTCGGACATCGCCGCGAGCGGCGCATGGGGGATGATGGTCCCGCGATCGGCGGGCAAGGACAGCACGACCGGTCACTGGGAGATCGCGGGCGTGCATCTCGCCCGACCGTTTCCCACCTACCCGAACGGTTTTCCCGCCGCGGTCGTGGACGAGTTCGCGAGGCGGACGGGGCGGCAGGTGATCGGGAACGTCGTCGGCAGCGGGACCGACATCATCACGCAGTTCGGTCCCGACCATCAGAAGACGGGCGCGTGGATCGTTTACACCTCGGCGGATTCCGTCTTTCAGGTTGCGGCGCACGAGGGTGTGATTCCGCTCGACGAGTTGTACAGCGCCTGTGCGACCGCACGGGAGATGCTGGTGCCGCCGCACGACGTGTCGCGCGTGATCGCGCGGCCATTCGTTGGCGAGCCCGGCGCGTACACGCGGACCAAGAACCGGCGTGACTTCTCGATCCAGCCGCCCGAGGAAACGCTCCTCGACGCGCTCGAATCGGCGGGCGTTCCGCGTGCGGGCGTTGGGAAGGTGGACGATTTGTTCGCTGGCCGCGCCATCCAATCGAGGCACACCGCCAACAATGGCGAGGGCATTGCTGCCATTTCTGAATGGCTGTCCGCGGCGCCAAGTGGGTTACTATTCGCCAACTTGGTAGATTTCGATCAGGCTTTCGGGCACCGGAACGACGTTCCGGGGTTCTATGGAGCGCTGCGCGAGTTCGACGCGGCACTGCCGGGCCTGGTGTCTCACTTACGCGAGGACGATCTGCTCTTCATCACCGCCGACCACGGCAACGATCCGACGACCGCTTCCACGGACCACGCCCGCGAGTGCGTGCCGCTGCTGGCGCTCGGACCCCGGGTGCGCCCGGTCGACCTGGGTCGGCGGCAGACGTTCTCCGATCTCGGCGCGACGGTGGCCGATTGGCTCGGCGTCGAGTTCCGCGGACGTGGGACCTCCTTCCTTCCGACGCTGGTCGCGCGCTGAATGGCGGTCGACACGCGTGAGCCGGTCGAGCCGGCGGGCGACGAGCGCACACAGACCGTGTTGCGGGAACGCGCGCTCTCGGCGATGGAACGCGCCTACGCGCCGTACTCGGGGTTCCGGGTCGGCGCGGCCCTGCTCGCGTCGGACGGCAGCATCACCGAAGGATGCAACATCGAGAACGCGTCGTTTCCCGCGACGATCTGCGCCGAGCGCAGCGCCGTGGCCGCCGCGGTCTCACGGGGCAACCGGAGCTTCGACGCGGTGGTGATCGCGACCGAGGCCGAGGAGCCCACGCCGCCGTGCGGGGTATGCCGGCAGGTGCTCATCGAGTTCGCGCCCCGGCTGACGGTGGTGAGCGTGACTCGCAGCGGGCGCGAGGCCAGGTGGACTCTCGACGAACTGTTGCCGAAGGCCTTCACCCCGGACTCCATGGACCGGCGATGAACCGGAGAGATCGTCTTGCTTAGGAAGGTTCTTCAACTGGCGGCCGGTGTGGCCGCCGTGCTCTCGATCGCCGCGTGCAGCGAGAAGCTGGACGCGGGGGCCTCGTGTCCGCTCCTCTGTCCGGAGCAGGCGATCTCGCTTCGCGACACGACCATCGACGCGGTCGAGGTCGATACCACGATCAACGGCATCCCGCCGATCGGATCCGAGAACTACCTCATGCTCGCGTCGCATGGCGACACGCTCGAGACGCGAGCGATCGTTCGCTTCGACACGCTGCCGCAGCAGTTCACGGACAATTCCGCCGACAGCACGATCACGCACGTCGACAGTGCGTTCCTGCTCACGCCGATCGTCGTGCCCGACTCGGCGCACCGCCTCGCGGCGCCGTTCACGATCGAGGCGTACGACGTCGACACGGCGGCCACCGACACGGTGAGCTCGATTCTCGGCTCGCTCTTCCGGCCCGACCGCTTCCTCGGCTCGCGCACCTTCCAGCCCGATTCGCTCAAGGACACGCTGCAGGTCCCCCTGAATGCGGACTCGGTCAAGTTCCGGGTCGACAGCGGCACCAAGCTGCGCGTCGGACTGCGCATCGTGAGCGCCGCGGGCGTGGATCTCCAGATCGGCACCACGACGAACGGTCAGCCGGTGACGCTCAAGATGTACGTCTCCAAGGACTCGACCGCGACGCAGCCCACCGTCACGCCGCTCTCGAACACACCGAAGGATGAGCCGTTCCTCGCGGGCCCGCTGGCCGATTACACGATCGTGCTGAAGGGCAACACCCTCACGCCGGCGACGCTGCTCGCCGTGGGCGGCGTGCCGTCGCGGCGATCGTACCTCCGGTTCAACGTGCCGTCGCGCATCGTGGACTCGACCACGATCGTGCGCGCATCGCTGCTCCTCACGCAGGTGCCGAACCGCCGCGTGGATCCGACGGATTCGGTGTTCGTCTATCCGCTGGCGGTGCTCGCGCAGCCGACCGTGACGAACGTGCAGAACCTGCTGCAGTTCCTCGGCTCGACCGGCCAGTTCGGTCTCGACTCGTTGAGCCTCGCGCCGGGCGACAGTGGCCAGCGGTCGTTCGAGATCGTCGGTCTCGTGCGGACGTGGCGCAATCAGACCACCACCGTGAGCCCGCGCGCGATCGCGCTCCGGAGCGGCGGCGAGGGGTCGGTGCCCGGCGAAATCGATTTCTTCTCGACGAGGGCGCCGGCGGCGGTGCGGCCGCGCCTCCGGATCACGTACGTGCCGCAGACCAGCTACGGACTGCCCTGATGACGCGACTCACTCTTGCCCACGGGCTCGCGTTCGCGTCGCTCGTCGCGCTGCCGGCGATTGCGCGCGCTCAGGCAAACCTCAGCGTGCAGGGCTTCGGCTACCCGCCCGGCCAGTTCAGCACGCGCGCCGAGGGCAGCGGTGGCGCGCTCGGCGAAATGGATCCGCTCTCGCCCGTGAATCCGGCGAGCGTGGCGGTGATCGGCACGCGCATGGTGTACTTCCAGATCGAGCCGGAATTCCGCACCGTCACCGCGGGCGGCACGACCGAGCGGACGAACACCAATCGCTACCCCAACGTGTTCGGCGCGATGCCGATCGGCTCGCGGTGGGCCGTGAGCCTCGGCGCGTCGACGCTGCTCGACCGCACGTCGTCGACCGCGTTCACCACGACCCAGCACCTGAACGCGACGGATTCGGTGCTGATGAACACCACGTACCAGATCCAGGGCGCGATGAACGACGTGCGCTTCGCGACGGCGTGGACGCCACAGAGCTGGCTCCGCGTGGGCGTGGGGCTGCACGCGATCACGGGACACAATCTCGTCTCGCTCACCGAAGCCTTTCCCAGCGACTCGGTGCAGTTCGCGCAGTTCACGCAGCAGCGGATGCTCGGCTTCAAGGGGAGCGCCGTGTCCGCCGGCGTGCAGCTCGCGGGGCAGTACGTGGTTGCGGCGTTCTCGGCGCGCAAGGGCAACGCGCTCCACGTGAACGCCGAGGACACGGTGCTGACGAGCGCGAACGTGCCGGATCAGTTCGGCGCCTCGATCGCGTACGTGGGCCTCTCGAACTCGGCGATCGCGCTGCGGACGTCGAAGACCAACTGGTCGGCGCTGGGCACGCTCGGCGCGCCGGGGCTCAAGGGCGTCGACGCATGGGACACGAGCCTCGGGGCGGACATCGCCGGCCCGCGCTGGGGCGATCAGCTCGTGTTCTTGCGCGGCGGCTTCCGGACGCGCACGCTTCCGTTCCAGGCCGCCGGCCAGAACGTGAAGGAGAACAGCTTCAGCGGCGGCCTGGGCACCAACTTCGCAAACTCGCGCGTGCTGACGGACATCGCCGTGATTCACTCCAGCCGGAGTGCCGCGGTCGGTGCGTCGGAGCATGCCTGGACCCTCAGTTTCGGAGTCAGCGTCCGCCCCTGATTCGCCCGTGGAGACTACCAGCCCGCCCGCCAACGCCCCGCTCATCCTGGTCGCCGACGACGTAGCGGCCAACGTGGAGTTGTTGTTCGACCAGCTCCACGTGCTCGGCTTTCGCGCGATCGCCGCGTCGGATGGGCCGTCGGCGCTCGCAGCCTGCTTCGAGCACCGCCCGGATCTCTGCATTCTCGACGTGTCGATGCCCGCCGGCGATCTGGGTGTGGACGACCGCAGTACCGGCTTCGAGGTCTGCCGGCGCATCAAGCGCGACCCGCGCACCAAGAGCATCCCGGTCATCTTCGTCACGGCGCTCAACGACACCACCGACCGCGTGAAGGCGATCGAAGCCGGTGGCGACGATTTCCTGACGAAGCCGCACAACCGACTCGTGCTCGGCGCGCGCGTGCGCAGCCTGCTCAAGCTCAAGGCGGCGACGGACTCGCTCGAGGACACGCTCCGCAAGCTGCGCGAGGTCGAGAAGATGCGCGACGATCTCATGAAGATGATCGTCCACGACCTCAAGACGCCGCTCACGTCGGTGCTCGCCTCGATGGAGATGCTCCTCGACGGCGATTTCGGCCCGCTCAACGAGACGCAGCGCGGGATGCTGGCCGACGCGGAGGGCAAGGCGGAAGACCTCCTCGCGCTGATCGGCGATCTGCTCGAGGTCTCGCGCATCGAGGAGGCGACGATGACGCTCGACCTCCAGCCGATCGCGCCCGGGGCGCTGCTCAACGAAGTGATCAACGAGTGGTCGATCCGCTTCCAGCAGGAAGGCGCGACGGCCGCGGTCGACGTCGCGGACGACGCCCCGGTGTTCGAGGCCGACCGGGCGCTCCTCAAGCGAGTGCTCGGCAATCTCGTGCAGAACGCACTCACGCATTCGGCCACCGCGATCACGCTTCAGCTCGCGGCGCGCCGCGTGGACGACGGGATCCTGTTCACCGTCGCCGACAACGGCCCGGGCATCCCGCCGGAATATCACGAAGTGATATTCAGGAAGTTTGAACGCGTCAAGAACCCCAACATTCCGCGCACGCGGAGCTCGGGGCTGGGGCTGGCGTTCTGCAAGCTCGTCGTCGACGCGCACGGCGGCCGCATCTGGGTGCAGAGCGCCGGCGAGGGGAAGGGGAGCGCCTTCCACTTCACGCTGCCGCTCAAGCCGCCGGCCCGCGAGGTGCGCGTCACCGCGGGCGGCGCGGAGCCGGTCGTCCACGAGAGCGTGCCCGCCGCGGCACAGCGGTCGGGACCGGCGTGAAGGTCTATCTGCGCACCTTCGGGTGTCGCGCCAACCACTACGATTCCGAAGCGGTGCGCGCGATGCTCGCGGCCGGCGGGCACACGGTGGTCGACGCCCCCGACGATGCGGATGCCGCCGTGTTCAACAGCTGCGCGGTGACCGGCGAAGCCGAGGCCGAGCTGCGGAAGGCGGTGCGGCGCGCGGCACGGCGGCGGCCGGCGCTCCGCAGCGTGATCATGGGATGCGCCGCGGCCCTGGATCGCGCACACCCGGACGCGCACCGTCTCGCCGCACTGCCCGGCGTGCACGGCGTCATCGCCGGGGCGGATCTCGAGGCGGTCGGCGCGGCGCTCGCGATCGACCCCACGCCCGTCGCGCTCCGCACGCGTGCCCAGACCACCACACGCGCCGTGCTCCGCGTGCAGGACGGCTGCGACGAGCACTGCACCTTCTGCGCGACGACGATCGCGCGCGGCGCCAACCGGAGCCGCGCGGCGGATGCGCTCGTCGCCGAGGCGACGGCACTGGCCGACGTGCATCCCGAGATCGTGATCACCGGGATCCACATCGGGAGCTACGGCGCCGACGTCGGCGGCTCGCTCGGCGCGCTCGTGGAGCGGCTCGTGCGCGAGGTGCCGCGCGTGCGATTCCGCCTGTCGTCGATCGAGGCGACCGAGATCGACGACCAGCTGCTCGAGCTGCTCGCTGGCGCGCCGGCGCGCCTCGCGCCGCACATTCACGCGCCGCTGCAGTCCGGGTCGGATGCGGTGCTCCGGCGCATGGGGCGGAATTGGTATACAAGTGCTACTTATTCGGCCGCGATCGAACGGATCGCCGCGCGCGTTCCGGTGCTCGGGCTGGGCGCCGACGTGATCACCGGCTTTCCCGGCGAGCGCGATGCCGATCACGCCGCGACGGTGCGCCTGATCGAGCGGCTGCCGTTCACCTATCTGCACGTGTTCCCGTTCTCCGCGCGGCCGGGCACGCCAGCCGAGCGCCTGACGGGCGCGGTCGCATCGGACGTGTCGCAGGCACGCGCGGCGGCGCTGCGGTCGCTGGCCCGCGAGAAATCCGCCGCGCACGTCCGGGCCCGCGACGGCGCCGCCGCGGATGTGATCGTGATCGGCCACGGGCGCCGCGAAGGACTGACGGAGGACTATCTCACCGTCGTGCCGAATGACGCCACGCTCCCGCGCGGAACCCGATTCACCGCGCGGCTGACGGCCCACGGCGAAACGCTCCGCGCGACCGCGGTGTCCGCGCCGTGACGCGCGGCCGCGTGCTCATCTCCGGCGCCGGCATCGCCGGTCCGGCGCTCGCGTACTGGCTCCTCCGTCTCGGATACGAGGTCACGATCGTGGAGCGCGCCCCGGCGCTGCGCACGGGCGGGTACATGATCGACTTCTGGGGCGTCGGCTACGAGGTTGCCCTCCGCATGGGGCTCGGCCCGAGGCTCGATCGCGACGGATACCGGATCGAGGAGCTTCGCATCGTGAACGCGCGCGGCAAGCGCGTTTCCGGATTCGATGCGTCGGTCTTCCGCGCCGCGGCCAAGCAGGGGCAGTTCACGAGCATTCTGCGCGGCGATCTGGCGGCGATGATCTACGACCTCGTCGCCGGCCAGGTGGAGACCATGTTCGGCGACTGGATCACGCGTATCGAGTCGCGATCCGACGGCGTGGACGTGTCGTTCGCGCAGGGATCGACGCGGCGATTCGACTTCGTCGTGGGTGCGGACGGGCTTCATTCCAACGTGCGGCACCTCGCGTTCGGCATGCGCCCCGCCGACGAGGTCTACCTCGGCTACTACGTCGCGGCATTCACGTCCGAGGATTATCCGCGTCGTGCCGAAGGCGTCTACCTGAGCTTCGCCAGGCCGGGGATGCAGATCGCCCGCTACGCCCTGCGCGGCGGACGCACGGCATTCTTCCTGATCTTCGCGCAGGAGCAGCCGCTCGCGATCGCGCCGCACGACGTGGCGGCGCAGCGTGCGGTGATTCGCGAGCGGTTCGCCGGCGCGGGATGGGAGAGCGACGCCATGCTCGTCGAGATGGATCGCACGCCGGATCTCTACTTCGACGCGGTGGCGCAGACGCGACTCGATCGCTGGTCGAGCGACCGCGTGGTGCTGCTCGGCGATGCGGCTTACTGCCCCTCGCTGCTCGCGGGCCAGGGATCGGCATTCGCGATGGCGGGTGCATACGTGCTCGCCGCGTGCCTGCAGGCGGCAGGCGGCGATCTCCCGCGCGCGTTCGAGGCGTACGAGCGGCAGTTCAAGCCGTTCATCGACGCCAAGCAGAAGGCGGCGGTCAGCTTCGCGAGCTGGTTCGCGCCGCGCACGCCGTTCAGTCTCTGGCTGCGCAACGTGGCAACGAGTGTGTTGGGGCTGCCGGTGATCTCGCGCGTCGCGGCGAAGCGCATGTTCGGCGATCGGTTCGAGCTTCCCGAGCTCCCCGTGGCTGATCGCGTGTAAGTCTGCTAGATTTCTCAGCTTACACGCTGACCAGAATTTCACCGTGACCAGTGCAGTAACCCCGCCCGACGCCGCCGGCACCGTCTACATCGAGACCTACGGCTGCCAGATGAACGTGAGCGACTCCGAGCTGATGCTCGGCAAGCTCGCGGCGCACGGCTACGCGCCCGTGGATCAGCCCGACGGCGCGGATGTGATTCTGGTGAACACGTGCGCGATCCGGGACCACGCTGAGCAGCGCGTGATCGGGCGGCTCGGCGAGCTGCGCCGGAACATGAAGCCGGGCGCGGTCGTCGGCGTCACGGGGTGCATGGCGCAGCGCCTCGGCCCGCAGCTGCTCGACAAGGCCAAGCACGTGAGTCTCGTGATCGGGCCGGACGGCTATCGCGCGCTGCCGGCGCTGATCGAAGGCGCGCGTCGAGGCGAGCGCGGCATTCACACGGCGTTCGACCTCGAGGAGCAGTACGAGGACTTTCAGCCGCGCCGCTTCGACAGGGTGAAGGCGTGGATTCCCGTGCAGCGCGGCTGCGACTACAAGTGTACGTATTGCATCGTGCCGACCACGCGCGGCCCGGAGCGGAGCCGCCAGCTCGCTGACGTGGTGCGCGAGACGCGCGCCGTCGTCGAGGAGGGCATGAGCGAGGTGGTGCTGCTCGGCCAGACGGTGAACTCGTACAACGACGGCGAGCACGACTTCGCCGACCTGCTGCGCGCGCTGGGCGGCGTCGACGGCCTGCATCGCCTGCGGTTCACGAGCCCGCACCCGAACGATTTCACCGATCGCGTGATCGACGCGATGGCCGAGGTCGACGCCGTCTGCGAGCACGTGCACCTGCCGATGCAGTCGGGCTCTTCGAGAATTCTCAAGCGGATGCTGCGCCGGTACACGCGCGAGGGGTACCTGGATTGCGTGGCACGGCTGCGCGCCGCGATTCCCGGCCTGTCCGTGACGACCGACGTGATCGTCGGCTTTCCCGGCGAGACGGACGAGGATTTCGAGGAGACGCTTGCCGTGGTGCGCGAGGTGGAGTTCGCCGACGCGTTCACGTTCAAGTTCTCGCCGCGCGACGGCACGCCGGCCACGCGCATGCCCGCCGAGCTGACGGTCCCGGACGAGGTGGCGAGTGAGCGGCTGGCGCGCCTGGTCGAGACGGTGCGCGGCATGTCGCGCGCGCGGAATCTCCAGCTCCTCGGCACGCGCACCGAAGTGCTCGTCGAGCGCGAGGCGAAGCGCGGCGAAGCGATGCTCATGACGCGCACGCGCGACTTCAAGACGGTGCTCGTGCCGGGCACCGAAGCGATGCTCGGCAAGTATCTGAACGTCGAGCTCACGGGGACGACCGGGTCGACGTTCACGGGGCAGATCGTGCGCGAGCGGCAGCCGCTGCCGATGGCGGGGTAGGCGCACCGCGCCGAACTCTGCGCGCGCACCACACGCCGCGCGCTGCGCCTTGCGACCCGTTCGGTCGGCGCGTAGCCTCATCCCGATGTCTCGCCACGCCAGCCTCGCCGCCGGTCGCGACGCCTTCGAGCGCCAGTCGTGGAGCGACGCCTACGCGCGTCTGAGCGCGGCCGATGCCGACGAGCGCCTCGATGCGCCCGATCTGGAGCGGCTCGCGACGGCCGCGTACCTCCTCGGCAAGGACGCCGAGTGTGCCGACGCATGGACGCGCGCGCATCAGGCGTATGCGCGCGAGGGTGATGTGGCGGGCGCGGCGCGCTGCGCGTACTGGCTCGCGTTCACCGCCAACTACATGGGCGACGTCGCGCGGTCGAGCGGCTGGATCGCGCGTGGACGACGCATGCTCGACGAGGCGGCGCACGATTGTCCGGAGTGCGGCTACCTTCGCATCGCCGGCGCCATCCGCACGGCGCTCGCCGGCGACGCGGAAGGATCCCTCGCCGAGTTCGTCGAGATCCGCGACATCGCGCGCCGATTCGGGGACAAGACGCTGGAGGCCGTCGGGCAGATCGGCGTGGGACGGTGCTACATGCACCTCGGCCGCGCGGAGGAGGGGCTGCGGCTGCTCGACGAAGCGCTCGTCTCGATGACGCTCGGCGAGGTCGCACCGGCGATGGTCGGTGTGTGCTACTGCAGTGCGCTCGACGCCTGTCACGAGACGTTCGACCTGCGGCGCGCGCAGGAGTGGACGAATGCGGTGACGCGCTGGTGCGAGTCGCAGCCCGAGCTCTCGCCCTATCGCGGGCAATGTCTGGTGCGGCGGTCCGAGATCATGCAACTGCACGGCGCGTGGACCGATGCGATGGACGAGGTGCGCCGCGCGTGCGAGCGGCTGAGCCATCCGCCGCAGCGTGCGGTCGGCCACGCGTTCTATCAGGAAGCGGAGCTGCATCGGGTGCGTGGTGAGTTCGCGGCGGCGGAGGACGCGTACCGTCGCGCGACGCAGGTCGGCCGCACCCCGCAGCCCGGGTTGGCGCTGCTGCGCCTCGCGCAGGGCAACGTGGACGCCGCCGTCGTGTCGATCCGCGGCGAGCTGGCGGAAGCGCGCGACGATCTCCGCCGCCTGGCACTGCTCCCGGCCGTCGTCGAGATCACGCTCGCCGCCGGCGACCTCGACACGGCGCGCGCGTGCGCCGACGAGCTGGAGCGGAACGCGCGGGTGCTCGCGACGCCGCTCCTGCGCGCCACCGCCGGGCAGGCCGCGGGCGCCGTGCTGCTCGCGGAAGGCGATACGCGCGCGGCGCTCGGCGCCTTGCGCGACGCGCGCGCGATCTGGGGCGAGATCGGCGCCCCCTATCCCGCGGCGCGCGTCCGCGCGCTCGTGGGGCTCGCCGCACGCGCGCTGGGCGACGAGGACACGGCGACGATGGAGCTCGACGCGGCGCGGCGCGTGTTCGCGCAGCTCGGGGCAGCGACGGATCTCGCGGCGGTGGAGCGGCTGCTCCGGAGCGGCGCGGGGGCCGACGAGAGCGAGCTGAGCACGCGCGAGCTGCAGGTGCTGCGGCTCATTGCCGACGGCCGCACCAACCGGCAGATCGCGCAGACGCTCATGATCAGCGAGAAGACCGTCGCTCGCCACGTCAGCAACATCTTTCTCAAGCTCGGCGTGTCGACACGCACGGCGGCCACGGCGTACGCGTACGAACACGCGCTCCTCTAGGCGCGCGCTACATACCGGCTACATAGAATTACCCATCGCGCACGGCGAATCTCGCGTCCCATTCGCCCGATGCGGCGCCATGCCGCGCTCCCGTACTCTCCCGGAGTCGACCCCTCTGTGAGGAGAGCATGCAGGAACATCTCGAGACGATCGTGATCGGTGCGGGGCAGGCGGGCCTCGCCACGGGCTACCACCTCGCGAAGCGCGGCGTGCGCTTCACCATCCTCGACGCCAACGAGCGCGTCGGCGACTCGTGGCGCAAGCGCTGGGATTCGCTACGACTGTTCTCGTACGCCAAGTTCGACGGACTTCCCGGGAAGCGCTTTCCGGCATCGCCGAACGCGTTTCCCACCAAGGACGAGATGGCGGACTATCTCGAGTCCTACGCGCGCGAGTTCCGGCTTCCGGTGCGGTCGGACGTGCGCGTCGAGCGCGTGTCGCGCGAGGGCGGCCGGTTCGCGATCGACTCGAGCGGCGGCCGTTTCGTGGCCGAGCGAGTGATCGTCGCGATGGCGAACTATCAGCAGCCGCGCGTCCCGGAGTTCGCCTCGCAGCTCGACGGCGGGATCGTGCAGTTCCACTCGAGTGCGTACCGCAATCCAGCGCAGCTTCGCGACGGTGACGTGCTCATCGTCGGCGCGGGGAACTCGGGCGCCGAGATCGCGGCCGAGCTGTCGCGCACGGGACGCACGGTGTACCTCGCCGGCCGCGACGTGGGAAAGATTCCGTGGCGCGGCGAGGATCTCGCGTCCAAGCTGCTCCTGCAGCGCGTGCTGTTTCGCGTCGTGTTCCATCGTCTCCTCACCGCGCGCACGCCGATCGGCCGCAAGGCGCGCGCGCAGGGACACACGACGACGCCGCTCATCCGGATCATGGCCTCCGATCTCGCGCGCGCGGGCGTGGTGCGGTGCGGCCGCGTGCGCGGTACGCTCTCCGGCCGGCCACTGCTCGACACCGGCGAAACCGTCGCCGTGACGAACGTCATCTGGGCGACGGGATTCGAGCTCGGGTTCTCGTGGATCGACCTGCCGATCTTCGACGAGCGGGGAGAGCCGCGGCACGTGCGCGGCGAGGCGACGGACGTGCCGGGGCTGTACTTCGTGGGGCTGCACTTCCTCTACGCGATGTCGTCCGCGATGGTGCACGGCGTCGGCCGCGACGCGGAGTACGTCGCGCATCGCATCGCGCTCACTGACCGCCAGGCTCCACGAGAAACTGCTCGTACTGGCCGCGCGGCACCGTATATGTTGACAGGTTGACCGTGGTGCCGTTCGCAAATTCGACGGCAAACCCGCGATAGATCATACCGCCGCGCAGGGCCGTGGACGTCTGGTGCAGGCTCTTGATCGCGCCGAGCGGCCCCAGGCTCGAGGCGTAGTCGGCGAGCGCGGACTTGTCGAAGTAGAAGTTGCCGTTCGCGGTGAAGTGCGTGCGGTCGATCGATCCGTGCTGGAGGCCGGCGAGTGTCGTGCGCGCCAGCCGTTCGGCCGCCGCGGTCTCGCTGGCGTTCGGGGCCGCGGCGGCCGCCGGCGCGATCAGCAGCATCGACAGCGCGCGTCCGATCTCGCCGGCGGCGGGACTCGCCTCCTGATTCGTCAGGACCGCGACGGCGATCTTGTCGTCGGGGAACACGGTGTTCGAGGCGACGAATCCGCCGACCTCGCCGCCGTGCGAGATCGCGCGGTGTCCGTCGAGCGCGCCGACGGTGAGGCCGAGGCCATAGTTGCTGTACAAGCCGTCCTTGAGCCGCGTGGGCGACTCCATCGCGGCGTACGACGCGTGGGAGAGCAGCGTCTCGTTCATCATCGAAACGTCCCAGCGGAGCAGGTCGCCGACCGGCATCGCGAGCTCGCCGTCGGCGAAGTACCAGCCGGGCGCTTCCATGAGCGCCGGACGCAGCGGCCCGAGCGCGTGGCGGAAGTAGCCGGTCGGCTCGAGCAGGTTGTGCTGCGTGTCGAGGTCGATCGCCCGTGACAGGCCCACGGGGCGCAGAACGCGCGACGCGAGGAATTGCCAGAACGGCTGGCCGCTCGCCTTCTGCACGATGAGGCCGACGATATTAAAATTGGTATTACTATATTGGTATTGCGTGCCGGGATCGAAGTCGAGCGGCTTGGTGGCCCACTCGTTCACGATCTTCTCGGCGGACGACGGGTGCGTCCACGCGGGGATGGTGTAGTCCTGCGGCGCGTAGTCCTCGTAGCCCGACGTGTGCGACATGAGATTGCGGAGCGTGACCTCGTTGGCGCGCGTCAGGTTGGGGAACCAGCGCGACACCGGGTCGTCGATCGACAGCTTGCCCGCCTGCTGGAGCAGCATCACCGCCGCGACGGTGAACTGCTTGCTGATCGATCCGATTGCGTAGTGCATGTCGGGCGTCGCGGCCATCGCTGGCGAGAGCCGCGCCTCGCCGAATGCCGCGACGTAGACGACGCGCCCGTTCCGCACGATCCCCACTGAGGCACTTGGCACGCCCGACCGCCGCATCACGTCGGTGATCGCGGTGCGCACCTTCGCGGACATTGGCGCGCCAAGGGAGTCGACCGTGACGACGGCGTGCTGCGCGGCGGCCAATGGCGCGCGCGTCACGAGCAGGGCGGCGCCGAACGTCATCAGACGTCCGGCATGGCGGAACGAACGGGGCATCATCTCTCCGTGATCGATTCGATGGCGAGTGGGATCGCGTGCTCCGAACGTGCGGTGCGATGCCCCGCGTCGCAAGACGGCGATGACGGCCGTCCGCGCGCGTCCGCCTACCGTTGCGCGCGTGCCTCTCGTCGCCTGGGCGGTGTCGGCCTATCTCTGCGGACTGCTCGCGGGATTCAGCGGGTCCTCGCTCGCCGCGCTGGCCGCGGCGATCGGAATTGCCGCTGCGCAGTTCCGGCGCGGCGCCGTTGCCGTCGCCGTCCTCATCGTGTTGGTGGTGGCAGGCGTCATGGCCGCGCGAGCGGACGCCCGCGCGGCACGCGCCTGCGTCGGTGCGGCCGCCAATGTGCATCCGCTCGAGGTCACGCTCGGCGCAACGGCGAGTGCCGGCGCCTTCGTGCCGGCATCGCTGGCGGGCTGTCCGGCGCGCGTGGGGCTGTCGGTCGCTTACGTCGCCGGCCCTGCGCCGGCGGGGGCACGCGTGCTCGCTCGCGGCGACGTCGTCCGCACGCGCACCGGACTCGTCGTCCAGAACGCGCGGCTCGCGCCCGTCGCTGGCCCGTCGCTGCTCGCCCGCGCGCGCGCCGCCGCCGGTCGTGCGATCGACGCGACCTTCGGCACGGATGCGCCGCTCGTGCGCGCGCTGCTCATCGCCGACCGGCGCGAGCTCTCGCCCGAGCTGCGCGACCGATTCGCGGCCGCCGGCATGGCGCACATGCTCGCGATCGCCGGGCTGCACGTTGGCATCATCGCGCTCACGATCGTGCTCGCGCTCGAGTTGTGCGGCGTCCCGCGGCCGCGCGCGTCGGCAGTCGCGGCGATGGTCGTCGTGGGCTACGTGGCGCTGATCGGCGCGCCCGTGCCGGCGGTGCGATCGGCGACCATGCTCGTGGCGTACGCCGCGACGCGCGCGATGCAGCGGCCCACGGCGCGCTGGGCGATCGTCGCCATCGGGGCGGCCCAGCCGATCGTCGCGCCCGAGCTCGTGCTCGACGTCGGCTATCAGTTGAGCGTGGTCGGCGTCTCGGCGATCATCGCATCGGCGAAGCTCGCGCGCCGCATCGGCGTGGAGCGCCTCGAGCCCGTGCCCCGCGCGATCGTCGGCGCAATGCTCGCCACATCGCTGGCCACGGTGGCGACGGCGCCGATCGTGGCGGCGACGTTCGGGCGCATCAGCCTGATCGCGCCGCTCACGAACGTCGTCGCCGGGCCGCTGCTCGCGATTGTGCAGCCGATTCTGCTGCTCGGCGCGCTCGCATCGCCGGTGCACGCGGTCGCCGCGTGGTTCGCCGACGCGGCGCACCCTCTGCTGGCCGCGCTCACGTTCACGGCCGACACGGCGAGCCTGGTGCCCGGGGCGAGCGTCACGGTTTCACCGTCGCCGGTCGCGCAGGCGGCGGGATGTGTGATGTCCGTGGCCATCATCGTCGCGTGCGCCGCGCGCACGTGGGAACCTGCCGCGGGCGTCGCCGCGGTCTGCGCGGCGCTGCTCGTCTGGCTGCCGCTCGCGCGCTCGGGGAGCGGCATGCTCGAGCTGCACGTGCTCGACGTCGGCCAGGGGGACGCGATCGCGCTGCGCACGCCGCACGGACACTGGATCCTCGTCGATGCGGGGCGCGCGTGGCGCGGTGGCGACGACGGGCGCTCGGTCGTGCTGCCGTACCTCGGTCGCGCGGGCGGCGGTCCGGTCGATGCGTTCATTCTGTCGCATCCGCACACCGACCACGTGGGCGGCGCCGCGACGATCATGCACGCGCTGCACCCGCGCGTCTACATCGATGCGGCGTTCGCCGGGCCGGCCGGCCCGTACCGCGCCTCGCTCGAGGCGGCGCGCGACGATCGCGTGCGCTGGTCGCGCGCGCATCCCGGCGACTCGCTCGCGATCGACGGCGTGTCGCTCACGCTGCTCGCGCCGGATTCCGCGTGGACGTCGCGCCTCGACGATCCCAACCTCGCGAGCGTGATCGTGCTCGTGCGATTCGGCACCGTGCGCATGCTCCTCATGGGCGACGCGGAGCGCGCGGAAGAGGAGTGGCTGCTGCGAAATGCTTCGGCCTCGCTCCACGCCGACGTGCTCAAGGTCGGGCACCACGGCAGCTCGACGAGCAGCTCGGACGCGTTTCTGGATGCCGTCGCCCCGCGGCTCGCGCTCGTCTCGGTGGGCGCGGGGAACAGCTACGGGCTGCCCAGCGCATCGGTCATGCGCGACCTTGCCTCGCGCGGGGCGCAGGTGTTGCGTACGGATCGGCTGGGCACGATTGTCGCGAAAACAGACGGCGCCCGGTTGTTCGTCCACGCTGACGGAGACGAATGGGAATCATCGCGGGGATCCGTGCCGCCGCCGGTGCCGTGATCGGCCGCCCGACGGAGCTGCCCGCGCCCGTCGTCGCGCGTTATCCCGAGCTCGGTCGCGCGCGCTGGCGTCGGGGTGGGCTGCCCGTCCGGATCGGCGGCTGGTGTCTCGGGCAGCGCAGCGTGTCGGCGATCACCCTATGGCACACGATCTGGCTGGCCCATGACATTACGCCCACCACGGAGTTGCTCTTGCACGAGCTTCGTCACGTCGACCAGTTTGAGGCGAGCGCGGCCTTTCCGCTTCTCTATCTGTGGGAGTCGGTCCGCCGCGGCTATGTTAAGAATCGCTTCGAGGTCGAGGCGCGTGCCTTCGCGGCCAGTCGAACGCGCGACACGCGTGCCACCAACGCCTAGAGGATGCTGAGCGTGGTCAAACACACCGCTACGTCGGTCGTCACGATCGAGCGATTCATCATCGAGGAAGAGCGCAACCACCCCGAAGCGACCGGCGAGCTCTCCGGGATCCTGTACGATCTCGCGCTCGCGGCGAAGATGATCGCGAACAAGGTGCGCAGCGCCGGCCTCGCCGACATCCTCGGCTCGGCCGAGAGCGAGAACGTGCAGGGCGAGGTGCAGCAGAAGCTCGACATCATGGCCAACGAGATCATCGTGAAGGCGATGGATCACGGCGGCCGGCTCTGCGCCATGGCGTCCGAGGAGGAGCCGGGGATCATCCAGATCCCGGAGCACTTCCGCTGCGGCAAGTACTGCCTGCTCTTCGACCCGCTCGACGGCTCGTCGAACATCGACGTGAACGTGCCGGTCGGCACCATCTTCTCCGTGGTTCGCAAGATCACGCGCGGCCGCCACGGGGAGCTGGAAGACATGCTGCAGCCGGGCCGCCGCCAGGTGGCCGCGGGCTACGTGATCTACGGGTCCAGCACGATGCTCGTCTACACCACGGGCCAGGGCGCGCACGGCTTCACGCTCGACCCGTCGATCGGCGAGTTCCTGCTTTCGCATCCGAATATTCGAATTCCGGAAACCGGCCGCTATCTCTCCGTCAACGACTCGTACGAGCAGCACTGGAGCGAGAACGTCAAGACGCTGATGCGGCACTACAAGGGGCTCGAGGGCGATCACAGGGCGCTCAGCACGCGCTACGTGGGCTCGCTCGTCGCCGACTTCCATCGCAACCTGCTCGGCGGCGGCATTTTCGCGTACCCCACGAACACCAAGTCGCCGAACGGCAAGCTGCGGCTGCTCTACGAGGCCAACCCGCTCGCGTTCATCGTCGAGCAGGCGGGCGGCGCGGCGTGCGACGGCACGCGCCGCATTCTCGACGTCGAGCCCAACGAGCTGCACCAGCGGACGCCGCTCTTCATCGGCAGCAAGAAGGAAGTCGACCTGGCGACGCGCATTCTCGCGCGGCAGCCGGAGCTCGTCGGCGCGTAGCGCTCCGCCGCCCGACGCTCCCGCACCATCCAAGGACCTGCCGCGCGCGTCGCGGCAGGTCCTTCGCTTCGCTCGGGATGCCGTTACTTTCCGGGCGATGCCCGATACGCCTCACAGGACCTCGCCGTCCGGCCTGCCGATCGAGACCGTGTATCGTCCCACCGACGCGCGCGTCGACTACGCGCGCGATCTGGGCGATCCGGGGACGTATCCGTTCACGCGCGGCGTGCAGCCGACGATGTACCGCGGCCGCCTGTGGACGATGCGCCAGTACGCGGGCTTCGGCACCGCGGCGGAGACGAATCGCCGGTTCCATCTGCTCCTCGAGGCGGGGCAGACGGGGCTGAGCGTCGCGTTCGATCTTCCGACGCAGATGGGCTTCGACTCCGACTCGCCGCGCGTGCTGGGCGAAGTGGGGCGCGTGGGCGTCGCGATCGACACGGTCGAGGACATGCACGTCCTCCTCGACGCGATCCCGCTCGAGAAGGTGTCGACGTCGATGACGATCAACGCGACGGCGGCGACGCTGCTCGCCATGTACATCGTCGTCGCCGAGGAGCGGGGGATCCCGCGCGACCGGCTCAGCGGGACGATCCAGAACGACATCCTCAAGGAATACATCGCGCGGGGCACCTACATCTACCCGCCCGAGCCAAGCCTCGCGCTGATCGCGGACACCTTCCGCTTCTGCGCCGCCGACGTGCCGAACTGGAATCCGATCTCGATCTCGGGCTACCACATCCGCGAGGCCGGCGCCACGGCAATCCAGGAACTGGCATTCACGTTTGCGAATGCGATCGAGTACGTGCGCCGCGCCCTCGACGCCGGGCTGGCGATCGACGCCTTCGCGCCGCGGCTCTCGTTCTTCTTCGCCGCGCACAACGACCTGTTCGAGGAAGTCGCGAAGTTCCGCGCCGCGCGGCGCCTCTACGCCCGTTTCATGCGCGAGCGCTTCGGCGCCGGCGATGCCAGCGCGCGGCTCCGCTTCCACACGCAGACCGGCGGCGTGACGCTCCAGGCGCAGCAGCCGCTCAACAACGTCGTGCGCGTCACGGTGCAGGCGCTCGCCGCCGTGCTCGGGGGCACGCAGTCGCTGCACACCAACGGCTACGACGAGGCGCTCGCGCTCCCTACGGCGCAGGCGGCGACGCTCGCGCTCCGCACGCAGCAGATCATCGCCAACGAGTCCGGCGCCGCGATGACCGCCGACCCGCTCGCCGGGAGCTACTACGTCGAGCACCTCACCAACGCGCTCGAGCAGGGGGCGAACGCGCTCCTGGCGAAGGTCGACGAGCTCGGCGGCGCGGCGAAGGCGATCGGCGCGTCGTTCTTCCAGGAGGAGATCGCGCGCAGCGCCTACGAGTATCAGCTGCGCGTGGAGCGCGGCGAGACCGTGATCGTCGGCGTGAACAAGTTCGGCGACGGCAGCGAGCCGCCGATGATTCCCGCGCCCGACTACTCGGCGCTCGAGCAGGCGCAGGTCGAGCGACTGCGCGGCGTGCGCGCGGCGCGCGACGCCAGCAAGGTCGCGCGGTGCCTGGACGCGCTCCGCGCCGCGAGCCGCGGCTACGTGAACGCCGGCCGCCGCGAGCCGCTCATGGAGCCGATCATCGATGCCGTGCGCGCACGCGCCAGCGTCGGCGAGATCGCGGACGCGCTGCGCGCGGAATGGGGCACGTACCAGCCAGCCTGACGCGGCGCGTGCGTTGAGTGCGCCCTTGAATGGCGTGGCGCATCGGAATTAGCTTTAAGCCGCCAAGTCACGCGTCTAAGTATCAGTCAAATGCCAACTTACGAGTACCGCTGCCCCGAGGGTCACGAGTTCGAGCGCTTCTATCGCAAGATCAGCGATGCGGAGGCCGAGGTCGCATGTCCCGAATGCGGCAAGCTCGCGACGCGTCGGCTCTCGGCAGGTGCCGGTCTGTTGTTCAAGGGATCCGGTTTCTACTTGACTGATTACGGAAAGAACGCGCATCGCAAGAGCGACGGGGGCGCCAAGCCGAGCGGCGAATCGTCGAGCGCCTCGTCCTCGAGCTCCGCGTCGTCCGACGCGAAGCCGAGCGAGTCCAAGAAAGACTCGAGCGCGTCGTCGAGCGGCGGCTCCGCGACCACGCCGCCGCCCAAGGCGGGCGGCTCCAGCTCGGACAAGTGATGGACGGCACCGATCTTCTCCGCGCGGAGCTCGCACGCGCCGCGCAGTCGCTTGGCGCGCCGGCCGACGTCGAGCCGATCGTCGAGCGTCCACGCGACCCGGCGTTCGGCGACTGGGCGACGAATCTCGCGATGGTGCTCGCCAAGCCGCTCCGGCTGAAGCCGCGCGATCTCGCCGCGGCGCTCATCGAACGCATCGACTACTCGCGCGCGGGCATCAGGTCGGCGGAGATCGCCGGGCCCGGGTTCATCAACTTCCGCGTGAGCGCGGACGTGTTCTCGGAAGGACTGCGCGCGCTGATCGCGGCTGGCGACCAGTACGGCCGCTCGAACGCGGGGCAGGGCTGTCCGGTGAACGTGGAGTTCGTCTCGGCGAATCCCACGGGACCGCTGCACGTGGGGCACGGCCGCCAGGCCGCGCTCGGCGACGCGATCTCGGCGTTGCTCGGTGCCACGGGCTGGACGGTGACGCGCGAGTTCTACTACAACGACGCCGGCGCGCAGATCATGAATCTCGCGTTGAGCGTGCAGGCGCGCGTGCGCCAGCTCGGCGGTGTCGACGTGGCGATGCCGGAAGGCGGCTACCACGGCGAGTACATCCGCGATCTCGCGCAGCGCTACATCGACGAGCATTCGTCGGATCCGAACGCCGACGATCTCGACGCGGTGCGCCGCTTCGCCGTGCGCGAGCTGCGCAAGGAGCAGGACCTCGATCTGCAAGCGTTCGGGGTCAAGTTCGCCGTGTACTTCCTCGAATCGTCGCTCTACAGCGACGGTCGCGTCGAGGAGACGGTGAAGCGGCTCGTCGCCGCGGGGCACACGTACGAGAAGGATGGCGCGCTCTGGCTGAAGACCACGGACTACGGCGACGACAAGGACCGCGTGATGCGGAAGAGCGACGGCACGTACACCTATTTCGTGCCGGACGTCGCGTATCACGTGACGAAGTGGGAGCGTGGCTTCACGCGCGCGATCAACGTGCAGGGCGCCGACCATCACAGCACGGTGACGCGCGTGCGGATCGGGTTGCAGGCGCTCGACATCGGCATTCCGCCGGGCTATCCGGAGTACGTGCTGCACCAGATGGTCACGGTCATGCGCGGCGGCGAGGAGGTGAAGATCTCCAAGCGCGCCGGCAGCTACGTGACGGTGCGCGACCTGATCGACGAGGTGGGCCGCGACGCGGTGCGCTACTTCTTCCTCATGCGGAAGGGCGACTCGCAGCTCGTGTTCGACGTGGACGTGGCGCGCTCGCAGTCCGACGAGAATCCGGTGTACTACATCCAGATGGCGCACGCGCGGATGTCGGGCATCTTCCGCGTGGGCGAGATCGACGCGTCGAGCATCACTGGCGTGGACGCTGATCTGTCCGTGCTGTCGCTCCCCGAGGAGCAGGAGCTGATCAAGGCGCTGCTCGACTACCCGGCGCTCGTCGCCGGCGCGGCCGAGGCGCTGGAGCCGCATCGGATCGCGACCTACCTGCACGACACCGCGGGCAAGGCGCACCTCTGGTACCACAAGGCGCACGTGCTGAACGAACCTGAACACCTGATGCGCGCGCGACTCGTGCTGGCGCGCGCCGCGCAGCTCGTGCTCCGGAACGGACTGCAGCTCCTCGGCATCACGGCGCCGGAGCGAATGTGAATGAACGGCTCGTCCGTGGTCCGTGGTCTGTGGTCGCTCGTCCGTGGCCGATGGGCCATGGACTCGGACCACCGTCCACAGACCGCAGGCAATCTGAATCCTGTAACTACTAACCTCGAATGACCGTTCTCGTAGTCGGATCCGTCGCCCTCGACTCGGTCGAGACGCCGTTCGGCAAGGCCGACAATGTGCTCGGCGGCTCGGGCACGTTCTTCTCCGCGGCGGCGAGCCACCTGGCGCCGGTGCAGCTCGTGGGCATCGTGGGGAACGACTATCCGGTCGACCAGCTCCAGAGCTCCTTCGCCAATCGGCCCGTCGACCTCGCGGGGCTCGAGCAGGCGGACGGCGCGTCGTTCCGCTGGCGCGGCCGCTATCGCCACGACCTCAACACCGCCGAGACGCTCGAGACGCACCTGGGCGTGTTCTCGAACTTTCGGCCGAAGATTCCCGATCAGTTCCGCAACGCGCCGTTCGTGTTCCTCGGGAACATCGATCCGCGGCTGCAGCTCGAAGTCCTCGAGCAGGTCGCGCGTCCCAAGCTCGTGGCGTGCGACACGATGAACTTCTGGATCGAGAGCCGCCGGCCCGACCTGCTCACGCTGCTCGAGCATGTCGATCTCATCACACTCAATGACGCCGAAGCGCGGCAGCTCACCGACGAGTTCAATCTCGTGCGCGCCGCACGCTGGATCATGGACCGCGGCCCCAAGCACGTGATCATCAAGAAGGGCGAGCACGGCGCGTTCATGTTCACCGCGTCCACGATCTTCTTCGCGCCGGCGTATCCGCTGGAGGCGGTGTTCGATCCCACGGGCGCGGGCGATTCGTTCGCCGGCGGCTTCATGGGCTATCTCGCGCGCACGGGCGATCTGGGCGAGGAGAACCTGCGCCGCGCCGTCGTTTTCGGGTCGGCGATGGGATCGTTCGCCGTCGAGAAGTTCTCGATCGAGCGCCTGCTGGAGATCGACATCGCGGCGTTGCGCCGGCGCGTCGGCGAGTTCCACCGCCTCGTGAACTTCCAGCAAGAGGCGGCACCGTGAGCGATTCGCTGAGCTACCGGGCGGCCGGCGTCGACATCGACGCGGCCGACGATGCGAAGCAGCGAATCAAGGCGCACGTCCTCTCGACGCTCACCGCGGGGACGCGCGGCGAGTTCGGTGGGTTCGGCGGCATGTTCCGCGTGCCGACCGACGTGCCGAAGCCGGTGCTCGTGGCGAGCGCCGACGGCGTAGGCACCAAGCTCAAGGTGGCGATCGAAGCGGGGAAGCACGACACGGTCGGACACGATCTCGTGAACCACTGTGTGAACGACATTCTCGTGCAGGGCGCGTCGCCGCTGTTCTTCCTCGACTACGTCGCCTTCGGCGCCCTCGAGCCGGCGGCAGTCGAAGGGGTCGTCGCCGGCGTCGCGGCCGGGTGCCGCGAGAACGGCTGTGCGCTCCTCGGCGGCGAGACGGCCGAGATGCCTGGGGTGTATACGCCGCCGGACTACGATCTCGCGGGTTTCATCGTCGGCTACGTCGACGAGGACGCGATTCTCGGATCGCAGCGCGTGCGGGCCGGTGACGTACTCGTTGGGCTCGAAAGTAGTGGGCTCCACACGAACGGCTTTTCGCTCGCCCGGCGGATCGTGAGTGAGCGCATGAAATTGCGCGTGACGGATTCCTTTCCGGGTGGCGGCGGTACCGTTGGCGAGGTCTTGCTGTCGGTGCACCGTTCGTATCTCAGAGCGCTCAAGCCGGTATTGGCGAAAGTGCATGCAATGGCACACATTACCGGCGGCGGAATTCCCGGAAACCTCAACCGGGCGCTCCCCACGGATCTCGACGCCGTGGTCGACACGGCGAGCTGGAATATCCCCAACCTCTT
>DASZUN010000152.1:0-2251 GCA_035547615.1 Gemmatimonadaceae bacterium
TCCACCGATTGAGCACGCCCTCGTCCGGCGTCTTGCTCATGCGGGCGCCGCCCATCTCGTGAATGCAATGGCCGGGCGGATTGTTCGAGGCGTACGTGTGGATGTTCGTGCAGCCCGCCGCGTCGAGCATCTCGGCCATCGCGGTCTGCATGTCCTTGTCCATCGCACGCTCGTTCTCGCGCCACCGCACCTCGATGCGCGCGGCCGGAATGCCCCACTTGTCCTTCACGTCGGGATCGAGCGTGACGCGGTTGTTCTCGTTCGGCAGCGTCTCCCCCCAGCCAGCCGCCGAGAGCGACCACGGGCCGAGATCGTCGATGAGCGATTGCTTGAAGTCGGCGCCGTAGCCCGGCATCCCGCCGCCGCGTCCCCAGCCGTCGCGACCGGAGCCGCCCTGCATGCCGTAGCCGCGCAGGAAATCCGGATGCGCGCTGGTCACGTTGCGGAACCGCGCGATGTAGATGCCGTTCGGCCGATGGCCGGTGGTGCGCTTGTCGAGGAAGCCCGGCATCGTGCCGGAGGCGCCCGAGCCGTAGTGATGGTCCATCACATACTTCCCCAGTATGCCGCTCGAGTTCGCGAGTCCGTCCGGCCACCGCGCGCTCTTCGAGTTGAGCAGCAGGCGCACCGATTCGATCGCCGACGCGCAGAGAAAGACGACGCGCGCCGTGAACTCGATGTTCTGCATCGTCTGCGCGTCGATCACGCGCACGCCGCGCGCGCGGCTCGTCTTGGGATCGTACAGCACCTCGGCGACGACGCTGTGCGGACGCAGGTTGAGCCGTCCCGTCCTGCGGGCCGCCGGAAGCGTGGAGCCGAGGCTGTTGAAGTACGACGCGGTGATGCAGCCACGCTCGCACGGACCGCAGTAGTGGCAGGGGAGGCGGCCGTTGTGCGGCTGCGTGAGGATCGCCGCCCGGCCGATCGTCAACACGCGCTCGCCGTTGAACGCCTTCATGATCTTCGGGCGCGCCGCCTCCTCCACGACCGTCATCGGCATGGCGGGGAGGAACTCGCCGTCGGGAAGCTGCGACAGCCCTTCGTGCGCGCCGGTGATGCCGATGAACTTCTCGACGTAGCTGTACCAGGGCGCGATGTCCGCGTAGCGGATCGGCCAGTCGTTCCCGTGGCCGTCCTTCGCGTTCGCCGTGAAGTCGAGATCGCTCCAGCGGTAGACCTGCCGCCCCCACGTGATCGACCGGCCGCCCACCTGCCGCCCGCGGAACCACCGGAACGGCGCGTCATCAGGATTGGTATATGGATTCTCTGAATCCTTGACGAAGAACTTCGCGCCCATCTCGTCGCAGGCGTAGCAGCCGCGCTGGATCGGATAGTCGCGCTCGAGCTTCTTGCGGTCGCCGAGCCCGCGGAAAGGCATCTGCCACGGCTGCACGTGCTCCACGAAGTCGTGCGCGGGATCGGTCGGACCGCCGGCCTCGAGCACGAGCGTCCGGAGGCCGCGTTCGGTGAGCTCCTTCGCCGCCCACCCGCCGCTGATCCCCGAGCCGACGACGATCGCGTCGTAGTGCGTGGTCGCGACGGTCATGCGTCCCTCCGCGCACCGTGCTCCGTGCCCCGTGCCGCGCGCACGAGCGGCGCCGCGCCGTCGAACTTGCCCGGCATGATCTCCACCTCGAGCACGTTCTTCCAGACCGGCTCGCTCGTGAAGTAGCCGTGCACGATCAGCCCCTTGAGCCGCCAGTACGTGCGCTGCGGCTCCGCGCGGCGGTCGGACGCCGATTCGATCTCGGCGATCGCCGTCGGATCGAGTTGGTCGAGTCCCGCCGAGAACGCATCGCGTTCGGCGTCCGAGTAGTTCTCGCTCACGATCACGTTCACGAACTCGGGAACGCGCACGTCGGTCGCGCTCGGTGAGTCGGTGCGGGGCAGGATGATGTCCGCGATCGTCGCCACCTTGGCCAGCTGCGCGTCGGTGAGCCCGCTCACCGGACGCAGCCCCGAGGCGACACGCGTCCAGGCGGCGATGGCGTCGTGTGGGAAGAGCGCGAGCGCGGTGGTGGCGCCGAGCGCGCGAAGTGCTTCGCGACGTTGCATGAGTCGGCCGTTCTCCGTCGGGGGAATCGTCCCGCATATGTTGGCGTCCGCGGGGCCGTTCCGCTATGCTGCGAGGCAACCTCGGCCAGGGCTCGCCTCCGATCACCAGCGTGACCTTCAACCTCGCGCTCGTCGTTCTCATCCTCTACACGGCGGCGTTCATCGCCGTCGCGTTCGTGGTGTCGCGGCGCGTCAA
>DASZUN010000153.1:0-12491 GCA_035547615.1 Gemmatimonadaceae bacterium
GCTCACGCTGTCGGCGCACGCGATGTAACTCATCTTGCCCGCGCGCGCCTGTTCGACGCCCGCGGGCAAGACGTGCTACTCCGCCCGAATCGCCGTCATCGGATCCACCGCCAGCGCGCGCCGCGTCGGCACGACGCACGCCAGCACCGCCGCCAGCGCCAGCACGATCACGCCGGCCGCGAGCGACCACGGATCGTTCCGCGTCACGCCGTACAGCGACGACTGCACGAGCCGCGTCCCCCACAGCGCACCCGCCAAGCCGAGCGCCGATCCGATGAGCGCGAGCACCACGCCGCGCACGATCACGCTGCGCGCGATACGGGCCGACGGCGCGCCCAACGCGATCCGGATCCCGATCTCGCGCGTGCGCTGCGACACCGTGTACGCCATCACACCGTAGAGGCCCACCGCGGCGAGCACGACGGCCATGCTCGCGAAGATCGTGAGCAGCAGCATGATGTAGCGGCTGCCCGAGATCGTGTCACGCATCATCTCGGCGACGCTCTGTACCTGCGGCGTGCGATGCAGCCCCACGTCGCGTGCGGCCCGCGTCGCGAGCGCCTGGATCGCCGCTCCTGTCGCGGTTCGCACGATGAACGTCGGCAGCTTTGGCGCCGATGCGGAATCGGATGGCTCGCTCCACGGGAAGTACAACGCCGGTCCGTTGCCGATCGCCTGCGCGCCGCTCGTCTTCGTGTCGCCGACCACGCCGACGATCGTCAGCCACTTGTCCTGCTGGCTCAGTCGGATGCGGTGCCCGATCGCCGACGCATTGCCCCACTGGCGTCGCGCGAACCCGTCGTTGATGAGCACTTCGCGCGAGTCGGCGCTAGTGTCGCTGAACATCGTCCCTGCCTTCATCGGAATGCCCATCACGCGGAAGTAGTTCGGCGCGACCTGGCTGTAATCGATGAAGCCCGCCGCGTTCGCCGGCGGGACCGTTTCGCCCTCCACCTCGAGTGTGCCGATCAGGAACGCGCGGCTGCCCGGACCGTATCCGGCGTACGTGACCGCCTGCACACCGGGCAGCATCGCGATTCGGGTGGCGTAGTCGTGCGCGAGACTCGTCGCCTGCGGCTTCGAGGTCAGGTCACCCGACAGCGGGCGGAGATCGATGCTGTACAGCCCTTCCGGCCGGAACCCGAGGTCCGCGCGCTGCAGATTGATCACGCTCCGAATGAGCAGCGTCGCCATCACGAGCAGCGCCGCGGAGAGCGCCATCTCGCTGACGATCAGGATGTTGCGCCCGCGGCCGCGGCTCGCGCCGCCGACGGCGGTGGCGCCTGCCTTCAAGGCATCGTGCGTCGACGCGCGCGCGCTCTGCCGGCCACCGATCAGACCGAACACGACGCCGCTCACGAGCATCACCGCCACCGCGATGCCGAGCGTCGTCCCGTCCAGGTGCGCCACGCGGATCGGGTCGAGCGACGACGGGCGCATACTCACGAGCGCGCGCAGTCCCAACCAACCGACGAACACGCCCGCCGCCGTTCCCGCGAACGCGAGCAGCAGCGTCTCGGTGATCAACTGGCGCATCTGCCGTCCGCGGCCCGCGCCGAGCGCCGCGCGGATCGCCATCTCGCGCTGCCGCGTCGTCGCGCGTGCGATGAGCAAATGTGCGACGTTCGCGCATGCGACGAGCAGCACGAGCGCGACCGCGGCCGCGAGGATCAGCAGCGAATCACGGAAGTAGACCTGACGGTCGGGCGTGGTCAGGGTCGACGTGAAGTGCAGCACCGACGCGCCGAGCGCCGGGTCGCGAGTGTAGATCGAATCGAGCTCCGCGGTTGCGTGCACCAGCGACACGCCGGGCCGGAGCCGGCCGATGACCGCCGCGCCGACCGTTCGATGCTGCTGCGGGCGAATATCGAGCGGGAGCCACACGTCGGTCGCCGTCGAGCGGATGCGCGGCGCCTGCAGGCTCGCCGGGAGCACGCCGATGATGGTGTACGCGGTGTCGTCCAGCGTGATGCGCTTGCCGAGGACCGAGGAATCGGCCGCGAATCGCTGGCGCCAGAACGCTTCGCCCAGGAGCGCCACGCGACCACCTTCGGCGATGTCGCCGTCGGTGAACGGCCGGCCGCGCAGCACCCGCGCGCCCGCGAACCGGAAGAAGCTCGGCAGCACCGTCGTCGACTGGATCGTCGACGGCTCGCCCGAGGTCGTGGCCATCGACATTGGGCTTCCCGAAAACGGCTGCAACTCTTCGAAGTCGTGCGCATTGGCCCGCCATGCCCGGATGACGTCGGCCGACGGCGAGATCGTGACGCGGATGCCGGTGTTGTTCCCCGATGGCGGCTGCTGATTCACGAACACCATGCGGTCCGCGTGCGGATACGGCAGCGGATGCAGCAGTACGGGGCTCACGACGCTGAACACGGCCGTCGTCGCGCCGATCCCGAGCGCGAGCGTCGCGATGGTGACCGCCGTCCATGCCTTCTGCCGCCGCAGCGTGCGGACGGCGAAGCGCACGTCCTGTCGCAGATCGGCGAGAAATTCCGTGCGTGCCATGTTGCGTTCCCGGTGGCGCGCGGTGGCGATGAGCCGCGCGCGTGATTCGTCGAGCGGCCCGAACCGACGCACCGCCTCGGCGTACGCGTCGTCGGGCCCGAAGCCCTGCGCGGCGAGCTGCTCGGCGCGCAACGTGAGGTGCAGCTTGATCTCGTCCTCGACGTCGCGCTCCCAGCGGTCGCGGCGGCGAAGCGCGAGCGAGAAGACGCGACGGATGCCGTCGCGGATCATGCGCCGGCCGTCGACGGCCGCGCGTCCTTGCCCGCGGTGAGGACGGCGGTGACGGTGCCGGCGTACTGCATCCAGTTCTTCGTCTCGGCCTTGAGATGCGCCCGGCCCGACGGCGTGATCTTGTAGTAGCGCGCGCGCCGGTTGTTCTCCGTCACGCCCCACTCGGCCTCGAGGAAGCCCTTCTCCTCGAGGCGATAGACCGCCTGGTAGAGCGCGGAATCCTCGATCTCGAGCCCCTCGCTCGCCGCGCGCTCGAGCCAGGTGACGATCTCGAAGCCGTGCATCGGCGTCCAATTGAGCGCGCGGAGCACGAGGAGGTCGAGGGTGCCCTTGAGCAGCGGGAGGCGGCTCATCCAGAAGCTCCATTGAGAGTCTGTATGGAAGGTGCACGCGGCGGGCGCGCCGGTCAAGTATTTTCTGTGCGTGCCCGGCACCTTCTCCTCGCTCCGTCACCGCAACTTCCGGCTGTACTTCGCCGGCCAGATGATCTCGAACACCGGGAACTGGCTGACGAACGTGGCGCTCACGCTGCTCGTCCTGAAGATCACTGGCAGCGGCCTGCGCGTCGGCCTCCTCGCCGCGTGCCAGTACGGCCCGATCATTCTCTTTTCGGCGTGGGCGGGCGCCGTCGCCGACCGATTCGACAAGCGTCGCCTGCTCATGCTCACGCAGAGCTTGGAGATGGGGCAGTCGATCGGGCTCGCCGTGCTCGCCTTCATGCCGCACCCGTCGATCGCCGCGCTGTACGTCCTGGCGCTCGCCGGCGGGACGTTCCTCGCGTTCGACAATCCGCTCCGCCGCTCGTTCGTGAGCGAGATGGTGCCGCCGCCCGATCTGGCCAACGCGGTCGTGCTCTATGGCACGATCGTGAACGGCGCGCGGATCTTCGGCCCGGCGCTCGCCGGCGCGCTGATCGTCGCGTTTGGCTACGGCTGGTGCTTCACGCTCGATGCCGTCTCCTATCTCGCCGTGCTCGTCTGTCTCGCGCTCATGCGCGACGCCGAGCTCCATCGCGTGCCGCGGCTCACCGACCGGCGGGGCGCGGTCCGGGCCGGGATCCGCTACGTGCTCGGCCGGCCGCCGCTCTGGATCAGCTTCGCGATGCTCGGCGTGGTCGGCGCGCTCTCCAACTTCAGCGTCTCGCTGCCGATCTTCGTCACGCGCACGCTCCACGGCAGCGACGGCGCGTTTACGATGCTCTACTCGATCACGAGTGTCGGCGCGGTGGTCGGCTCGCTGCTGATCGCGCATCGCGGCCTCGTGCGGCTCCGGCACGTCATCCTCGGCTCCGTGGCGATGGGCGTCACCATGCTGGGTCTCGCCGCGGTCGAGTCGGTCGTCGTCGCGGCGCCCGTCATCTTCGTCGTCGGGCTGGCGAGCATCCTCTATATGACGTCGACGACGGCGATCGCGCAGATCGAAGCGAAGCAGGAGATGCACGGGCGCGTGCTCGCGCTGCAGACGGCGTTCATCGGCGGAGCGCTGGCGATCGGAGGGCCGATTCTCGGGTGGACGGCGGACCGGTTCGGCGGCCGAGCGCCGATCGTGCTTGGCGGCGTCGCGGCACTCGTCATGGCGGCCGCGGGCGCCTGGGCGTCACGCGTCGTCGGCGAGCCGGCGCCCGTCGCATCGCGATCCGGGCACCCTTAGCTTTGAGCGGAGGAGTTTCGACGACTCATTCAGCTTCGGAGCTTTGGCTCGTATGACCGATACATCCCGGCAGGCCGTGATCGTCTCGGCGGCCCGCACCCCCATCGGCAAGTTTCTTGGCGGCCTCGCGCCGCTCACGGCGCCGGAGCTTGGCGCCATCGCCATCAAGGCCGCCATCGAGCGCGCCGGCGTCGATCTCATGCAGATCGAAGAAGTCATCATGGGCAACGTGATCCAGGGCGGCGTGGGCCAGGCACCCGCGCGCCAGGCGCTGCTCAAGGCCGGCGTGCCCGCGACCGTGTCGGCGCTCACGATCAACAAGGTCTGCGGCTCCGGGCTCAAGGCCGTGATGCTCGCCGCACAGGCGATCAAGGCCGGCGACCGGCAGGTCGTCGTCGCCGGCGGCCAGGAGTCGATGTCCAACGCGCCCTATTACAACTATGGAATGCGCGGCGGCGTGAAGCTCGGCGACCAGACGCTGGTCGACGGTATGATCAAGGACGGTCTCTGGTGCGCCTTCTGCGACGTGCACATGGGCGGCCACGCCGAGTATACGGCGCAGAAGGCCGGCGTCACGCGGCAGATGCAGGACGAGTTCTCGGTCAAGTCGCACCAGAAGGCCGTGGCCGCGATCGAAGCGGGCAAGTTCAAGGACGAGATCGTCCCCGTGGCGATTCAGGGCCGCAAAGGCACGACGACGATCGATACCGACGAAGGCCCGCGCAAGGACACGACGCTCGACACGCTCGGCAAGCTTCGCCCCGCGTTCCCGGGCAAGGACAAGAACGAGCAGCTCTCCGTGACCGCCGGGAACGCGTCGAGCCTCAATGACGGCGCGTCGGCGGTCGTCGTCACGTCCGAGGAGTTCGCGCGGGCGCACGGGCTCACGATCATGGCGCGCATCGATGCGTACGCCACCGGGGCCGTCGAGCCGAAGGAGCTCTTCTTCGCCCCCATCCAGGCGGTGCGGAATCTGATGAAGAAGAGCGGCACCAGCATCGGCGACTACGATCTCATCGAGGCGAACGAAGCCTTCGCGTCCCAGGCGATCGCCGACGGGATGGGATTGCAATGGGATTGGGATCGTGTCAATGTGAACGGCGGCGCGATCGCCCTCGGCCATCCCATCGGCGCGAGCGGCGCGCGCGTGCTCACCACGCTTCTGTACGCGCTCCAGGATCGTAACAAGCAACGCGGGCTCGCGACGCTCTGCCTCGGTGGCGGCGACGCGGTCGCGCTCAGCGTCACCCGAATCAGCTGACATGACGACGAATTCCGCACGGCTCCAGACGAACGACCGCGGTCTCACCATTCTCGGCATCGCTGGCTTCGCGGCCGCGGTTGCCGCGGCTTCGCAGATCGCCATTCCGCTGCCATTCACGCCGGTCCCCGTCACGTTGCAGCCCATGCTCGTGATCCTCGCCGGCATGTGGCTCGGTCCCGTGGCGGGCGCGACGAGCATGGTCCTGTACCTCGCCGCGGGCGCGGCGGGTCTGCCGGTGTTCACGCCGATGGGCGCGCCGGGCATCGCGCGCTTCCTCGGCCCCACCGGTGGCTATCTGATCGCGTACCCGGCCGCGGCGTTCGTCGCTGGCGCGCTCACGCGTCGCGCGAAGTCGCTCGGCACGCGCTGGCTCGCGGCGAGCATTGGCGTCGCCGTCATCTTCCTCGGCGGCATCGCGCAGCTCTCGATTCTCAACGGCAGTGTCACGCGCGCGGTGGCGCTCGGCGTGACGCCGTTCGCGGCGCTCGATCTGGTCAAGGCGTTCGTCGCCGCGGCGATCAGCGGTCCGCGGAGCGCACGCCGCTCGGCTTGATCAAGCGCAGGATCTGGTACACGGACGCCGGGGTGCTTCGGGCACCCTGGCGTCTGTTCCTTTTTCTGCTCGCGGCGTGGATCGCGATGGTGGCATCCGTCGCGATCGTCGGGCCGGCGGTCACCCTCGTGTTCGATGCCGTCGGCCTTCGCGGCATGACGACCGCGTACATCGTGCAGGCGGTCGGGCTCATCGCCGCGACCTGGTTCATGGTGCGGGTCATCGACAAACGGCCCTGGAGCTACGTCTGGCTCGGCCCCGAGGCGCTGCGCGCTCGGCTCCTCGCGATCGGGTTCGCGATCGGCTGCGCGGCGATCGCCGTGCCGATCCTCGCCCTGATCGGCGTACACTGGCTGCGCGAGCAACCCGGAAACGCCGGCTCGTGGTGGGGCGCCGCGATCCGGGTGAGCATCTTTCTGTTCCCCGCGGCGCTGCTCGAGGAGCTGCTGACGCGCGGGTATATCCTCTCCGTGCTGCGCGACACGTGGGGGTGGACCGCGGCGATCGTCGCGACGAGCGTCGGCTTCGGGCTGCTGCACCTGTGGAATCCCGAAGGAGTGAGCGCGGAGTCGATCGGCCTCGTGACGTTCGCGGGAATCTTTCTCGCCGGCGTCGTATACGCGACGCGCAGTCTGTACGCGGCGTGGCTCGCCCACTTCGCGTGGAACTGGACGATGGCCGTGGTCTTCCACACCGCCGTGAGTGGGCTTCCCATGGAAGCGCCCCGATACCGTTATGTTGATGCGGGGCCGGATTGGGCGACGGGTGGGGAGTGGGGCCCGGAAGGCGGGCTGCCGGCCGGGCTCGGGATGGCGGCAGGTATCGTGTACCTTTTCGCGCGGCGCAAAGACGAGCCGCGAGCGGCGGAGTCGTGAGCGCGGCGGGACGCGCGCCAGGCGGCCGCACATAGGAGAGCACCGATGGCCGAACGTGTGGCCGTGATTGGCGCGGGTCAGATGGGCAATGGCATCGCCCACGTCTTCGCGCAGAGCGGGTTCGATGTGACGATGATCGACGTGTCGGCCGACGCGCTCGCGCGCGGCAAGGGCACGATCGCCGCGAACCTCGACCGGCAGATCAAGAAGGGCACGCTGCAGGCGGCGGACAAGGACACGATCCTCGGCCGCATCACGACCGAGCCGTCGCTGAACGCGGCGAAAGGCGCGTCGCTCGTCGTCGAGGCCGCGACGGAGAACCGCGATCTCAAGTTCAAGATCTTCACCGATCTCGACGCGATCGCCGACGCGGGCGCCATCCTCGCCACGAACACGAGCTCGATTTCGATCACCGAGATCGCCGCGCGCACCAAGCGGCCGGACAAGGTGATCGGGATGCACTTCATGAATCCCGTGCCCGTGATGCAGCTCGTCGAGGTGATTCGCGGCCTCGCGACGTCGGACGAGACGACGCAGCGCGTGCTCGAGCTGAGCAAGGCCGTGGGCAAGACGCCGGTCGAGGTGCAGGACTATCCGGGCTTCGTCGCGAATCGGATCCTGATGCCGATGATCAACGAGGCGATTTATTGCCTGATGGAAGGCGTCGGCACGGCGGACGCAATCGATACGGTGATGAAGCTCGGGATGAATCACCCCATGGGTCCGCTCGCGCTCGCCGACCTGATCGGCCTCGACACGTGCCTGGCGATCCTCGAGGTGCTGCACGACGGGCTCGGCGATCCGAAGTACCGGCCGTGCCCGCTGCTGCGGAAGTACGTCGCGGCCGGCTGGCTGGGGCGGAAGTCGAAGCGCGGGTTCTATGAGTACTGATGTACGGTCGCTCGCTGGCGCTCGCGGTATGGTCGCATCGGCCTGCGGCCTCGCTGTCGGGCTGCATCGGCCGCTGTCGCGGCCTCGCCGTAGGGTATCTCCGGATCCGGCATCGCGCCAAGCAGACGTCTCGACCCTACGGCGCGCGCGAAGCGCCGCGCGACCCTACAGCGCAGCGACCCGACAGGCGGCCTCCGGCCGCCGACCCGACGCCGTATAACCGATGGCCTGGGCCCTCACCCCACTCACGGAGGAGCAGCGCGCGATCCAGAAGACCGCGCGTGACTTCGCGCTCGCCGAGATCGCGCCGCACACCGTCGAGTGGGATCGCGAGGCGTACTTCGAGCCCTCGCTCGTCGGGAAGCTCGGCGAGCTCGGGTTTCTCGGCATGATGATCCCCGAGGAATACGGCGGTCTCGGGCTCGACACGCTCACGTATCTCGTGGCGCTCGAGGAGATCGCGATCATCGACGCCTCGGTCGCCGTGATGCTCAGCGTGCACAACTCGCTGCCCACGCAGATGCTGCTGCGCTGGGGATCAGAGAATCAGAAAGAGGAATTTCTGAAACCGATGGCGCGCGGCGAACGCCTCGGCGCGTTCGCGCTGTCGGAGCCGGAGGCGGGCTCCGACGCCGCCTCGCTCCGCACCCAGGCGGTGCGCGACGGGAACGACTGGATCCTCAACGGCACCAAGGCGTGGGTCTCGAGCGGGACGAAGAGCGACGTCGTCATCGCCATGGCCCGCACCGATTCGCCGGAGGATCGCCGCGGCGCGCGCGGCATCAGCGCGTTCATCATCACGCCCGATCTGCCGGGGTTCCACGTCGGCAAGAAGGAAGACAAGATGGGGCTGCGCGCGTCGCCGACGGTGCAGCTCCATTTCTCCGACCTGCGCGTGCCGGGCGACCGGCTGCTCGGCCAGATCGGAAGCGGTTTCATCTACGCGATGCAGTCGCTCGACAACGGCCGCCTCGGCATCGCCGCGCAGGCGATCGGGATCGCCGAAGCGGCGCTCCGGCACTCGGCCGCGTACGCCGCCGAGCGGAAGCAGTTCGGCAAGCCGATCAAGGAATTCCAGGCGATCCAGTTCAAGCTCGCCGACATGGCGATGCGCGTCGCGGCGTCGCGCGCGCTGCTCCACATGTCGGCCACCGCGAAGGACCGCGGCGAGCACATGACCCAGTTCAGCGCCATGGCCAAGCTGCAGGCGAGCGAGACGGCCATGTGGGTCACCACCCAGGCGATCCAGATCTTCGGCGGCTACGGGTACGTGAAGGAGTATCCGGTCGAACGGCTGTTCCGCGACGCCAAGGTCACCGAGATTTACGAGGGCACGTCCGAGATCCAGCGCATCGTCATCGCGCGCGAGCTGTACTCCAGGTAGTCACCCGCAACCCGTCACCAGTCACCTATGAAGCTCTTCGACACGATCGCCGACATGGGCCACGAGCAGCTCGTGCTCTGCCAGGATTCGGCGTCCGGATACCGCGGCATCATCGCCGTGCACAGCACCGTTCTCGGGCCCGCGCTCGGCGGCACGCGCTTCTGGCAGTACGCCACCGACGAGGAAGCCATCGTCGACGCGCTTCGCCTCGCCCGCGGCATGACGTACAAGAACGCCGTCGCGGGACTCAACCTCGGCGGCGGGAAGTCGGTGATCATCGGCGACAACAAAACCACCGACCGCGAGATGATCTTCCGCGCGCACGGCCGCTTCGTCGAGAGCCTGGGCGGGCGCTACATCACCGCCGAGGACGTCGGCACGAGCACGGCGGACATGGACTACGTGCACATGGAGACCGACTACGTGACCGGTCTCGCCGGCCGCTCGGGCGATCCGTCGCCGGTCACCGCGCACGGCGTGTTCCGCGCGATCCAGGCGTCGGCCAAGGAGCGCTGGGGCTCGGACGATCTCACCACGCGCACGGTGGCGATCCAGGGCTGCGGGCACGTCGGCTACTATCTCGCCAAGGAGCTGCACGAGGCGGGGGCCAAGCTCGTCGTCACCGACATCGACGGCGAGCGCGTGAAGCGGGTGGTGAACGAGTTCGGCGCGCGCGCCGTGGGCCTCGACGAGATCTACGGCGTGCAGGCGGACATCTTCGCCCCGTGCGCCCTCGGCGCGATCATCAACGACAAGACGATCCCGCAGCTCAAGGTGGAGATCATCTGCGGCGCGGCGAACAACCAGTTGCTCGAGGAGCGCCACGGTGACGAGCTCGAGCAGCGCAAGATGCTCTACACGCCGGACTACGTCGCGAACGCGGGCGGCGTGATCAACGTGTACAGCGAGCTCGCCGGCTGGTCGTCGGCCCGCGCGTTCCGCAAGGCCGACGAGATCTACGACACGGTGCTCAAGGTCTTCGCGATCGCGAAGGACGAGAAGATCCCGACGTACCTCGCCGCCGACCGCCTCGCCGAGCAGCGCATCCGCGCCGTGGGCTCGATGGTCCGTACCTGGCCGCAGTGGCCGAATAAGTAAGGGCCGTCATCCCGAGGAGCGGAGCGACGAGGGATCTTCTCTCCAGGTCGCGATCTCGATGGCAACAGAAGATTCCTCGCTTCGCTCGGAATGACGGCACCTTCGCAACGGGTTTCTATGGCAGAAAAAATCCTCATCGCCTCCGACCACGCCGGTTTCGAGCTGAAAGAAAAGCTCGAGCGCGCGCTGGCCGACCTCGGCTTCGACGTGCAGGACCTCGGCACGGACAGCGCGACGTCGACGGATTACGCCGACTACGCGCATCCGCTCGCCGAGCGGGTGTCGAACGGCGAGGTGCAGCGCGGCGTGCTGCTCTGCGGCACGGGGCTGGGGATGAGCTACACGGCGAACCGCTACGCGCGCGTGCGCGCGGCGGTCGCGTGGAATCCGGAGATCGCCAAGCTGGCGCGCGAGCACAACGACGCGAACGTGCTCGTGCTGCCGGCGCGGTTTCTCTCGGAGGAGCAGGGCATCGCGATCCTGAGGACCTGGCTCGACACGCCATTCGAGGGCGGGCGCCACGCGCGCCGCGTCGAGAAGATCGAGAAGAACGGAGACGTATGAACGACTGGACGAAGCACCGCCTCTGCGCGCCAGGCGCCGCGCTGCGCGAGTCGGATCCCGACATCGCCGGGTTGATCGACGAAGAGATCGCGCGGCAGCGCGACGGGCTGGAGCTGATCGCGAGCGAGAACTTCGTGTCGCCCGCCGTGCTCGAGGCCATGGGCTCGCCGCTCACCAACAAGTACGCGGAAGGCCTGCCGGGCAAGCGCTATTACGGCGGCTGCGAGGTCGTCGACAAGGTCGAGCAGCTGGCGATCGACCGCGCGAAGCAGCTCTTCGGCGCCGAGCACGCGAACGTGCAGCCGCACTCGGGCGCGCAGGCCAACTACGCCGCGATGACCGCGTTCCTCAAGCCGGGCGACACGTTCCTCGGCATGGATCTGTCGAACGGCGGACATCTCACGCACGGTTCGCCGGTGAACTTCTCCGGCATCCTGTTCAAGGCGATCTCGTACGGCGTCACCGACGAAGGCCTGATCGACTACGACGACATGCGCCGCAAGGCGCGCGAGCACAAGCCGAAGCTCATCCTCGCCGGCTACAGTGCGTACTCGCGCGTCGTCGATTTCGCCGCGTTCGCCGAGGTGGCGCGCGAGGTGGGCGCGATCTTCATGGTCGACATGGCGCACTTCGCGGGGCTCGTGGCCGCGGGCGCGTATCCGTCACCGGTGCCGCACGCGGACGTCGTCACGACGACCACGCACAAGACGCTGCGCGGTCCGCGCGGAGGGCTGATTCTCTGCCGCGAGACGCACGCGAAGGCGATCGACAAGTCGGTGTTCCCGGGCAGCCAGGGCGGCCCGCTCGAGCACGTGATCGCGGCCAAGGCGGTGTGCTTCAAGGAAGCACTGTCGCCGTCGTTCAAGACGTACGCGGGCAAGGTGGTCGCCAACGCGCGTGCGCTCGCCGCGGCGATGTCGAAGCTCGGCTTCCGGATCGTCTCCGGCGGCACCGACAATCACCTCATGCTGATCGATCTCCGCAATCGCGGGCTCACGGGCAAGACCGCGCAGCTTGCGCTCGACGACGCGGCGATCACGGTGAACAAGAACACCGTGCCGAAGGAGACCGAATCGCCGTTCGTGACGAGCGGCATCCGGATCGGCACCTCGGCCGTCACGACCCGCGGCATGGGCGAGCGCGAGATGTCCGAGATCGCCGGCCTGATCGATCGCGTGCTCAAGGCGCCGGCCGACGCGCAGGTGAAGTCCGCGGTGCGCGACGAAGTGCGCGCGCTGACGGCGCGGTTCCCGCTGTACACTGTTTAGCATCCCGCGAGCTTCGTTTTTTCGCGCCGGCTGCTCGGGCCCGGAGTGTCCTCCGGCAACGAGGCAGAACTGACACGGTTCGTGTCAGTTCTGCCATCCGCTTGCCTGCGGACACCCCGGGCCCTGCGCGCCCCGGCCCTCCGTGTACGCGCCGCCGTCGTGCGCGCGCCAGGTTCGCACGATCGCACGAACGCCACGCGTG
>DASZUN010000154.1:0-43804 GCA_035547615.1 Gemmatimonadaceae bacterium
CGAGCATCCCGTGACGGAGATGCTCACCGGCATCGATCTCGTGAAGGAGCAGATTCGCGTCGCCGCGGGCGAGCCGCTCAGCGTGCGCGAGCTGCCGCCGCTCCGCGGCCACGTGATCGAGGTGCGCGTGAACGCCGAGGATCCCTCGCGCAACTTCCAGCCGTCGCCCGGAAAGATTCTCGCGTTCCACCCGCCCGGCGGCCCCGGCGTGCGCCTCGACACGCACGTCTACGACGGCTACACCGTGCCGCCGTTCTACGACTCGCTGCTCGCCAAGCTGATCTGCCAGGGGCGGGATCGTGACGAAGCGATCGCGCGCATGCACGTGGCGCTCGACGGCTTCATCATCGAGGGCGTGACGACGACGATCCCGTTCCTCGCGCGCGTGATGCAGAATCCGCGGTTCATGGCGGGCGAGGTCGATACGAAGTTCCTCGAGCGCGAAACGAGCCTGTTCAAGGAGCCCGGGTAGGTGCGGGTCGACGTCCTGTTCGGCGGCGCGCCGATCGCGCCGGCCGACATCAACGGCCGCGTCGTTGCCGTGATCGACGTGCTCCGCGCATCGTCGTCCATCGCCGCCGCGCTGCACAACGGCGCGCGCGCCGTCGTGCCGCTCGAAACGTCGGAGGACGTCGTCACCCGCGCCAAGGCGTTCGAGCGGAGCGACGTGCTGCTCGCCGGCGAGCGCCGCATGCTCGCGATCCCCGGCTTCGACCTCGGCAACTCCCCGCGCGAGTTCACGCGGGAGACGATCGAGGGAAAGACCGTCGTCATGACGACGACCAACGGCACGCAGGCCATCGCCCAGACGCAGGGCGCGCGTGACGTGATCGTGGCGTCGTACGTCAACTTCACGGCGGTGCTGACGATGCTGCGCGCGGCGCTGCGCGGCGGAACGGACATCGCGATCATCTGCGCGGGTCGAGAGAAGCGGTTCTCGCTCGAGGACGCGGGATGCGCGGGCCGGTACGCGCACCACGTCGCGAAGCGCCTCTCCAACGTGCAGCTGAACGACGCCGCCCACGCGTGCGTGCTGGTCGACCGCAAGTACGGCGACCAGATCGCGCGGTTGTTCGACGCGTCAGAGCACGGACGTGCGCTGCGCGAGGCGGGGTTCGGCGAGGATCTCGCCGCCTGCGCCGCGCTGGATTCCTACCCTGTCATCCCGCTCTACCAAGATCGACAGATCACCAGGCTCGGACCCGACCGCGAGCGGTAACCCCGTGGGCAGTTCCTCCCTCAAGCGCGAGATCCTCGGGATCGCGCTGCTGTTGTTTGCCGTCTTTCTCGCCGGCGCGCTCGGCGCCCTCGCGCTGGCGCAGCTGCGCGCGGGCGTGAGCGTGGAGGCGAGCGTCGGCGCGTTCGGCAAGTTCCTCGCGCACCCGCTCGTCACGTTCTTCGGCTGGCCCGCGGCGATCCTCATTCCGCTCGTGCCCGCGGTCCACGCGCTCCGGCTGTTCGGCCGTCTCGAGTCGGATACCGACCGCTCGTGGATGATCTTCTTCGCCGGTGTCGTCATCCTCCTCCCGGTGGCGCTCGCCCTGGCGATTGCACCGCCGTTGCCCGGCCTGCCAAGCCTCGGCGCCGGGCTGTGGGGCGAGCTGATCGCGGGCTGGTGGACGAGCTGGTTCGGCGCGTTCGGCGCCTGGGTCGTCGTCGCGCTCGCGACGTCGGTGCTGATGGCCGCGACGCTCGCCTGGAATCCGATTCGTGCATTGATCGGCCACAAGGCGCCCGCGGCGGCGCTCCCCGAGCCGATCGAAGCGGAGGCGCCGAAGCGCCGACGCAAGCGCGAGCCGAAGCCGGAGAGCGACGACGCCACGGACCTCGCGCTCGCCCTCGAGCCGCCGCCCGAGGAGATGCCGGCGCTCGATCCCACGCTGATGTCGGATCCAGGCGACGTCGCGGAGCTCGCCGCGACCGACGCGGAGCCCAAGCGCAAGCGGAAGAAGTCGAAGGCGGAATCCGCCGCCGAGCACGACGCCGAGATCGCCGAAGCGATCAAGGCGACGGCGACGGTGGACGTGTCGGGCGAGGAGCTGCCGTCGCCCGAACTGCTCGCGCCGGTGCCGGCGCGGAACGGCGACGCGAACAAGCGCGAGCTCGAGGCGATGGGCGTCAAGCTCATGGACGCGCTGCGCACGTTCCGGGTGGAGGGCGAGCTGGTCGGGCGCACCACGGGCCCCGTGGTCACGCAGTTCGAGGTCGAGCCGGCGCCCGGCGTGAAGGTGCGGCAGATCGCGAATCTCTCGAACGACCTCGCGCTGGCGATGCGCGCGCCGTCGATCCGCATCGTGGCGCCGATCCCGGGGCGCGGCGCCGTAGGCGTCGAGGTGCCGAACCCGACGCCCGATATAGTATCATTTCGCGAGTTAATCGAGACGCGCGACTTCCAGGCCGCGCGCGCCGCGCTGCCGATCGTCCTCGGCAAGGACCTCGAGGGCAAGCCGGTGGTCGCCGACCTGGCGAAGATGCCGCACCTCCTGATCGCGGGCGCGACGGGATCGGGCAAGTCGGTCTGTGTGAATACGATCATTACGAGTCTCGTATATCGTCACACGCCGCGGACGCTCCGGTTCCTGATGGTCGATCCGAAGATGGTCGAGCTCTCGGTCTACAACACGCTCCCGCACCTCCGCCACAAGGTGATCACCGACAACCGCGACGCGGCGTCGGTGCTCAAGTGGGCGGTGATGGAGATGCAGGACCGCTACGAGTTGCTGGCGGCCAACGGCTGCCGCAACATCCAGGAGTTCAACAAGCGCGTGCAGGACGGCGCGAAGCTCAAGCTGCCCAAGCGCCCCGACGTCGCCTTCGAGAACACGGAGTACACCGGCGCGATCCTGCCGTACATCGTCGTGATCATCGACGAGATGGCGGATCTCATGATGACCGTCCAGGGCGAGGTCGAGACGCCGATCGCGATGCTCGCCCAGAAGGCGCGCGCGATCGGGATCCATCTCATCCTCGCCACGCAGCGTCCCTCCGTGAACGTGATCACGGGGCTGATCAAGGCGAACTTTCCGAGCCGCATCGCGTTCCGCGTCGCGTCGCAGGTCGACAGCCGCACGATCATCGACGGCGCGGGCGCCGAGATGCTCCTCGGCAACGGCGACATGCTGTTCATCCCGCCCGGCAAGTCCGAGCCGTCGCGCCTGCAGGGTGCGTATCTTTCGAGCGAAGACACCGAGCGGCTCATGACCTGGTACCAGGGCGTGCGCGACGCCAAGCGCGCGGCGCTCGCGGCGCAGGGGCTCGTGCTCGAGGAGCCGATCGAGGCGGAACCCGACATTCTGCAGCAGGTACGAGACAAGGAGGCCCTCGAGGCCGGTCAGGCGGAAGGCGAGGGCGCCGAAGTCGGCGACCGCGACAAGCTCTTCCGCGAAGCGGCGGAGGTGGTGGTGCAGAATCAGCAGGGATCGACGTCGCTGTTGCAGCGGCGGCTGAAGGTCGGCTACGGCCGCGCGGCGCGTATCATCGACCAGCTGCACGCCGCCGGCGTGCTCGGGCCGCCCGACGGCTCCAAGCCGCGCGACGTGCTGGTCGGGCTCGAGGAGCTGGACCGGATCTGTGGCCCGCGTGCTTGATCGAATGAGAACGGCCGCGCTGGTCGCATTCGCGCTCGGCGCCGCGCACGCGGGGCCGGCGCGCGCGCAGGACTCGGCCGCCGCGCGCGACACGACCGCGGTGCGCCGCGTGGCGATCGACGCGATGGCGTTGCGGCCGACGCAGCTGCTGTATCAGATGCTGCTCGAGCGCGACAACGGCAGCACGATCCTGGGCACGCGCACGATCGACGTCTCGCGCACCACGTACGTCGGCACGCCGGCGTGGCTGCTCGTCGAGACGCGGAGCGTGACGGGCGTGCCGGCGGTCGATTCGCTGTATGCCGACGGCGCCGATCTCCACGCGCTGCACTGGAGCGCGGCGCAGGGCGATGCGCACCTCGTCATGGAGTTTCGCGGCGACACCGCGTACGGCGGCACGAGCGCGCCGCCGGGCCGGCACTCGAGCATCGCGAGCGTGCCCGCCGGAACGCTCGTGAACGGCGCCATGCTCGAGAACGTGCTGCGCCTCCTCCCGCTGCAGCCGACGTTCGAGGATTCGACTACGACGCTCTCGGTCACGCTCGGCGACCTCACCGTGCTGCCGACGCGGATTGCGGTGATCGGCGAGGATCACGTGCGCGTTGCCGCGGGCACGTTCGACTGCTGGGTGGTATCGGTCCACGCGGGCGACACGGCCCGCGGGCTCTACTGGGTCACCAAGCGAGACCCGATCGTCGTGCGGAGCGCGCTCGACGTGCCGATGCTGGGCGGCGCGCAGCTCGTGACCGAGCTGACGCGCATCGCGCGGTAGCCGAGTTCCGCGCGGCGCCTTCCTCCAACGCCGCGTTCTTCGGCTCCATCACGCGTTCGCGTGGTGCTGGTGTTCGCCGTGTCGGGCGTAGGTTGGCCCCATGTCAGCGGCCAGGCAGGCGTTTGGCGAACTTGGAGAGCGGATCGCGGAGCGGTGGCTTCGGCGGCACGGCTGGCGGATCGTCCAGCGGCGCTTCCGGAACGGTCACCGCGACATCGATCTGGTGGTCGAGCGGGAGGGAACGGTCGCGTTCGTCGAGGTGAAGGCTCGGCAGGGGCGGGAGTTTGGGGATCCCGTGGAAGCGGTTAACTGGCGGAAGCAGCGGGAGTTAGCGCGCTCTGCGTCCGTCTGGATCGATCGGCATGGCCGGCCGAGCGAATCGTACCGCTTCGACGTGGTGGGGGTGCTCGTGGAAGGCGAGCGCGTCCGGATCCGCCACGTGCCGAACGCATTCTCGGTGCGCGAATCCGCTTGAATCCCGGAGCCCGGTTTCGTATTTTATTCGGGTATCGAATCGACCGCTTTTCCGGTACGATTACGCTGCATGGCCAGAGCGGACTACGACTAACCGAGAGGATGAGTGAAACATGGCTGTGTCGACTTTGCAGGATGACAAGAAGAAGGCGTTGAATCTGGCCATCGCACAGATCGAGAAGAGCTGCGGCAAGGGCTCGATCATGCGGCTCGGCGCGGATCAGAAGGTCCGGGTCGAATCGATTTCGACGGGTGCGATCAACCTCGATGCAGCGATCGGCGTGGGCGGCATTCCCCGCGGACGCATCACCGAGATCTATGGACCGGAGTCGAGCGGCAAGACGACGCTCTGCCTGCATGTCGTCGCGAACGCGCAGAAGAACGGCGGCGTCGCGGCGTACATCGACGCGGAGCACGCGCTGGACACGGAGTATGCGAGAAAGCTGGGGGTCGACGTCGAGGCGATGTTGATCTCGCAGCCCGATACCGGGGAACAGGCGCTCGAAATTTGCGAGATCCTCGTGCGCTCCGGTGCGGTGGACGTGGTGGTGATCGACTCGGTCGCGGCGCTCGTGCCCAAGGCCGAAATCGAAGGGGACATGGGGGATTCGCACGTCGGTCTGCAGGCGCGGCTCATGAGCCAGGCGCTGCGCAAGCTGACGGGCTCCATCGCCCGCTCGAAGACGTCGGTCATCTTCATCAATCAGTTGCGCGAGAAGATCGGTGTGATGTTCGGCAATCCCGAGACGACGACCGGCGGCAAGGCGCTCAAGTTCTACGCGTCGGTTCGGCTCGACATCCGTCGCATCGGGCCGGTGAAGGACAAGGAAGACGTGGTCGGGTCGCACGTCCGCGTGAAGGTGGTGAAGAACAAGGTCGCGGCGCCGTTCAAGCAGGCCGAGTTCGACATCATGTACGCGGAAGGGATCAGCCACGAGAGCCTCGTGCTCGACATCGCGGCGGAGGCGGGCATCATCGACAAGTCCGGCGCGTGGTACAGCTACAACGGTCAGAAGATCGGCCAGGGCCGTGAGAACGCGAAGTTGTATCTCAAGGACAACCCCGCGCTCCTGGCTGAGGTGGAAGAGAAGGTGAAGACGCTGCTCGGCGTCGGTGCACGCGAAGTCGTGGCCGACCTCGACACCGTCGAAGAGTAGGCGTCGCTCACCACCGGCTGAGGATTTAGCCGGGGAGAAGTAGTCCTGGGATCGATGGGACCCGGAAACTCCCTTCGGAACAGGCTGCGGCTCCCCGGCTTTTCCTTTTCCCCATGACGGAATCTCAACGGCCCAGGCGGTCGACCTCGCGGTCGACGTACGACCGCGCGCTCGACTTGCTCGAGGTGCGCGCCCGCTCCGTGACGGAGCTGCGGCGTGCGCTGCTGCGGAAGGGCGAACCCGAGCCCGACGTCGAGGCGGCGATCGAGCGGCTGCGCGCGTCGGGGCTGCTCGACGACGCGAGCTTCGCGCGCCAATTCGCCCGCAGCAAGGCGCTCGGCCCTGGGCACTCGCGCCGACGCATCCAGCAGGAGCTGGGAAAGCGGGGCGTGGCGCGCGACGTGTCCGACGCCGCGATCGAGGACGTGTTCGAGGACGAAGCCGTCGACGAGGACGCGTCGATCGAGCGCGTCGCGCGGAAGAAGCTGCGGATGCTGAGCACGGCGGACGAGCCCACGCGACGTCGTCGGCTGTACGGATTCCTCGCACGGCGCGGCTACAACAATGACGACATTATCCGCGTGCTCGATAGCCTGCTCGCCTCGACCGACGGGCGCTCAGATGTGCCGTGACGTGATCCGCCGCGCACGGCGAGCCGTTCACTGCTTGCGCAAGTAGAACGCTGCTTGGTCGCCGCGTCCCTCGGCGTTCAACCGATGCGCCCGTCGTGAAGCGGCTTTCCACTCGGCCTTGGTGAACGCCGTCGGCAGCTCGGTCAGCGGGCGATTCGCGCGATACAGCTCGCTGCCGAGAATCTGAAAGGCGCTCGAGTCATGGATCGTGGCCTCGATCGCCAACCCCGCCTCCCCGGCGATTCGGCGCAGGCTGTCGACGGTGTGCACGAAGAAGTGGCGCGGGGCATCGAGCTGCACCCAGTGCTCTCGGTAGTGCTCCCATGCCCACGACGACGCAATCGGGATTCGAATGAGGCAGCACCCGCCTGGGGCAAGCTTGCTCGCGACCGCGCGGAGCGTCGCGCGCGGGTCAGGGACGTGCTCGAACGAGTGATGAAGCATGACCAAATCGAACAGCCCATCGACGTGGTTCACCAATCCGCGCACGAGTTGCACACTGGCATCGGTGGCGACTTCGGACGGCAAAAAGGGATCGACGCCCGCAAGCCGGTCGAATCCGGCGGTGGCCATGTCGGCGAGGAGCGCGCCGGTTCCGCAGCCGACGTCGAGCACGCGAGCGTGCGAGCCGATGCGTGCCCGACGCATCCAGTCGGCGGCGCCGGGGACCGGGTACTGAAACATTTTCGCCAGCGCTCGATCGATCAGCCCGCGGGGAGCGAAGGTACCTCGATTCCGCAACACGCGGAGCGCTCGCCGCATGCCGCGTCGGCGTGGTGGCGGCTCAAACGCGTGGTAGCCGCCTGGATAGTAGCGGGCCAGGTCAGTGGGCGGGTCGGCGAGCTGTACGCAGCCACAGCCTGCACACGCGAAGTAGTGAAACAGATCGCCCGTACCGAACATCATCTCGCGGACGGAATACAGGCTTCCGTCCGCAGCCGAGCAGATGGCGCATGTGTGCATCGCTTCGCGGTCTCGGAGTCGGGGGAATCGGCGGTCAGTCGATGCGCAATCTAGTTGAACGTCCGACCTGCGCCGCGTGATTCCGTGTGGCGGGTCGGGTATATTCAGCGTATGCTAGCCGCCGAAATCCGCTCGCGTTTCCTCCAGTATTTCGCCCGCCACGGCCACGTCATCCGCCCCAGCTCCTCGCTCGTGCCGGCGGACGACCCGACGCTGCTGTTCACGAATGCGGGCATGGTGCAGTTCAAGAAGGTCTTCCTCGGGATGGAGGAGCCGCCGGAGGGTTCCCGCCGAGCGACGACGTCGCAGAAGTGCGTGCGGGCGGGCGGGAAGCACAACGATCTCGAGCAGGTGGGGCACACGGCCCGGCACCACACGTTCTTCGAGATGCTGGGCAACTTCTCGTTCGGCGACTACTTCAAGCGCGACGCCATCCGGTTCGCCTGGGAGTTCGTGACCGAGGAGCTGCGGATCGATCCGCGCCATCTGCGCGTGACGGTGCACTACTCGGACGACGAAGCGCGCGCGCTCTGGCGCGAGATCGCCGGCCTGCCTGATTCGCGGATCTACGGCCTGGGCGACAAGGACAACTTCTGGCAGATGGCCGACACGGGCCCGTGCGGGCCCTGCTCCGAGATCTACATCGATCTCGCCCACGTCGCGCGCGACTGGCGCTTTCCCGAGGGCGCGACGGGCGAGTGGACGGAGACGGACCGCGAGGACTTCTCGCTCGAGGCATTCGTCGAGGGCTCGGAAGCCGGGCGGTTTTTAGAGTTCTGGAATCTCGTGTTCATGCAGTACGACCGGCAGCCGGACGGCGCGATGCTGCCGCTCCCGCGGCCGTCGGTCGATACGGGGGCAGGGCTCGAGCGCATCGCGGCGTTCATGCAGGGCGTGACGAACAACTACCACGCCGACCTCTTCGCACCGCTGCTCGCGGCGGTCGAGCGCACGGTGGGGATTCCGTACTGGGGTCGCGAGAGCGACGCGATCCGCACGGGCGTCAAGATCCGCGGCGGCAAGGGCGGGTCCGACGTCGTGCCGAATCCCGTGGATCCGGCGTCGTTCCGCGTGCTCGCCGACCACGCGCGTGCGGTCGCGTTCCTGCTCGCCGACGGCGTGTTCCCGTCGAACGAGGGCCGCGGCTACGTGCTGCGCCGCATTCTGCGACGCGCGGTGCGCCATGCGTGGCTGCTCGGGCGGAAGGAGCCCACGCTGGTCGCCGTCGTGCGGGCGGTGATCGACACGATGGGCGACGTGTACCCGGAGCTCGTGCAGCGGTCGCAGCACATCCTGAACACCACGCGCGTGGAGGAACAGAGCTTCCTCGACACGATCGAGGGCGGCCTCTCGCGCTTCGAGCAGCTCGCGCCGCTGCATCCGACGGACGGCGGCATCCAGATCCGCGGCACGATCAGCGGCGAGGACGCGTTCCGCCTGTACGATACGTTCGGCTTCCCGATCGACCTCACCGAGCTGATGGCGCGCGAGCGCGGCTACGTGGTCGACATCGCCGGATTCGAGGCCGCGCTCGATGCGCAGCGCCGCCGTTCGCAGGAAGAGCGCAAGTCGCGCCGGCTGAGCGTCGGCGCGGACGCGCTCGAGTCGGCCGCCGACTGGGAGCTTGCGCCGGGGGCTCCGGCGCCCGCGGCCGCGTTCGTCGGCTACGACGTCGTCGAGATCGACACGCAGGTCACCGCGGTGAAGCACCTCCCGGACAACCGCATCGCCGTGCTGCTCCGCGAATCGCCGTTCTACGCCGAATCGGGCGGGCAGATCTCCGACCGCGGTGAGATCCAGGGCGACGGGTGGCGCGTCGACGTGGACGACGTGCGCAAGTTCGACGGGCGCCCCGCCGCGATCGGAACGCTCCACGGGACCTTCACATGGGGTCGCGTGGCCGCGCGCGTGCCGAGCGACCGCCGGCTCGACACCGAGCGCAATCACACGGCGACGCACCTGTTGCACGCCGCGCTGCGCCAGGTGCTCGGCGAGGCGGTGCACCAGGCGGGTTCGCTCGTCGCGCCGGACCGGTTGCGGTTCGACTTCACGCATCACGGTCCGGTGCCGGCCGAGCGGCTGGCCGAGATTGAGGAAATTGTGAACAGCGAGATCTGGCGGTCCTCGCCAGTCACGTTCCGCGAGCTCCCGTACCAGGAAGCGCGCGCCCTCGGCGCGATGGCGCTCTTCGGGGAGAAGTACGGCGACGTCGTGCGCGTGGTCACCGTCCCGGGCTTCTCGATGGAGCTGTGCGGTGGGACGCACGTGCGCAACACCGCGCAGATCGGGATCTTCAAGATCGTCGCCGAATCCGGCGTCGCGGCGGGCGTGCGGCGCATCGAGGCGGTCACCGGCCCGGGCGCGTACGCGCTGCTTCGCGAGGAGGAGCGGACGCTCCGTCGCGTTGCCGAGCTGCTCAAGGCGCCCACCGATGGCGTGGAGAAGCGCGTGGCGACGATGCTCGAGGAGCGGCGGACGCTGGAGCGCCGGCTCGAGGAGGCGATGCGGGGCGGCGGCGATCAGCTTCGTGGTCTGCTCAACGCGGCCAAGCCGGTCGGCGCGTCGGGCGCGCGGCTCGTGAGCGGCGTCGTGCGTGCGGGCGACGTGAAGGAGCTGCAGGCGCTGGGCGACGCCGTGCGCGAGCAGCTCGGGAGCGGGGTCGGCGTGCTGGCGTCGAGCTTCGAGGATGGGAAGAACACCTTGCTCGTGGTGGTGACGGACGATCTGCGAACGCACGGTGTTCGTGCGGACGCGCTGATCAAGGAGATCGCCGCGGCGGCGGGCGGGCGCGGGGGAGGCAAGCCGCACATGGCGCAGGCGGGCATTCCGGACGCATCGCGCTTCGACGACGCGTTCGCGCGAGCGCCGGAGCTCGTGCAACACGCTCTCGCGAACAACTCGTGACGCTGCGCGCCTGGCTGCGGGATCGATCTGCTCCGCCGCCAGCGCGACTGGCCGCGCGCATCGACGCGGTGCTCGGCGCGCGCGCCGAGGAGGATGCGACGCGCGCGGCCGAGAGCTGTCTCGACGCGGCGGAGGATCTGCTGCGGGATCTGCTCGCGCGCCCGTCTGCGGGCCGCGACGCGGCGCTCGACCTCCTGACGATCGATGCGCTCGTCACCTATGGGTTCGAGGCGGCGGCGCGTGAGCCCGCCGCCGTCGAAGCACGCGCGCGCGCTGCCATGCAACGGCTCGCCGCGACGGCCGCGTCATGATCGATCTGCACACGCACCTCCTGCCTGGTGTCGACGACGGGTCGCGCTCGATCGGCGATTCTGTGGCGGTGCTCGCGCGCTTCGCGGAGGCTGGTGTGCGCACGGTGGCGTGTACGCCGCACCTGGATGCTTCTCGCGCGGCGCGCGCGCCGTTCGACCGGCACGCGGCGCTGCTCGCCGAGCTGCGCGCGGCTGCGCCCGCCGAGATCGAGCTGCTGTCCGGGTGGGAGATCAAGCTCGACGCTCCCGGCACGGATCTGAGCGATCCGCGCCTCCGGATCGGGGACTCGAACGCGATCCTCGTGGAATTCCACCGCACCATCCCGCCGAACGCGGGAACGGAGCTCGCGCGGCTGCGCGGCCTGGGACTGGTGCCGGTGGTCGCGCATCCCGAGCGCTACCTCGGCGGCACGGTGCGCGACGTGGCCGCGCTGCGGGATGCGGGCGGCGTGATGCAACTGAGCACGAACGCGCTCACGCGCGCCTTTCGCATGGCCGAGCACGTGAACGCGCTGCTGGGGCGGGGCCTGATCGACCTCGTCGCCAGCGACACGCACGTCGATGAGCGTTCTCTCATGTCGGCCCGGGCATGGCTGGCCGGGTCCGCGCCGGAGTCCACGCTCGACCTGCTGACGCGCGAGAACCCGCGGCGGCTGCTCGCCGGGGAGCCGCTCGCGCCTGTGCCGCCGATCCGCCTGCACGCGCACGCCTGGAACCGGCTGCGCCAGCTCGTGCTCGGCCACACCTGAACTCGACGAACCGGAGTCATCGACCGTGGCAGCGGACGACATCACCGCCCATTTCACCGCCGGCTTGCGCCAGCTCGCGGAGCTCGCGCAGAACGTGGCCCGGAGCATGGAGGGCGACCTCGCTCGCGCGCTCGAGATGGTGCGCGCGACGATCCAGCGAGGCGGCACGCTCTTCTTCTGCGGCAACGGCGGCAGCGCGGCGGACGCGCAGCACATGGCGACCGAATACGTCGTGCGATACATGCGCAATCGACGCGCGTATCCGGCCGTCGCGCTCACGACCGATACGTCGCTCCTCACCGCGGCGGGCAACGACATCGGGTTCGATCTCGTGTTCGCGCGGCAGGTCGAAGCGCTCGCGAAGCCGGGCGATCTGCTCATCATCCACTCGACGAGCGGCAATTCGCCGAACGTGCTGAAGGCGGCCGAAGCGGCGCAGGCGAAGGGCATTCCCGTGCTGGCGTTCAGCGCCCGGGACGGCGGGCGGCTCCGCGCGATCGCCGATCATTCGGTGGTGATCCCCACCGATCGGACGGATCGCGCGCAGGAGCTGCACCTGTGCATCGAACATCTCATCTGCGATTTCGTGGAGCGTGAGCTATGAAGGATTTGCGCGGCAAGCGCGCGCTGATCACCGGCGGGTCGCGCGGCATCGGCGCGGCGACGGCGCGGCTCTTCGCCGAACACGGCGTGCACGTGGCGATCGGCTACCGGAGCCGGCAGGCGGATGCGGAGGCGCTCGCGCGCTCGCTGCGTGACGAGCACGGCGTGCACGCGATCGCGCACGCGTCGGACATCTCGACCGCGGCGGGAGCGACCGAGCTCGTGGATCGCGCGGTGGCGGAGCTGGGCGGCCTGGACTTCTTCGTCGGCAACGCCGGGATCTGGCCGTGCGACGACGTGCCGCTCGCCGAGATGACGGACGAGCAGTGGGACCGCACGATGGCGCAGAACATCCAGTCGATGTTCTACACGACGCGCGCGGTGATCCGTGCGATCGCCGACGGCGGGCGCATCGTGCTCGTGTCGAGCACGGCGGGGCAGCGCGGCGAAGCGAATCACGCGGATTACGCCGCGTCCAAGGGCGCGATGATCTCGTTCGTGAAGTCGCTCGCGCCCGAGCTGGGCAAACGCGACGTGACGGTGAACAGCGTCGCGCCGGGATGGGTGGACACCGAGATGTGCGAGCAGCCGTTCGCGGGCGGCGGCAAGGAGCGCATCGCGGCGGCGATTCCGCTCGGCCGCGTGGCCGATCCGCGCGACATCGCGGGACCGATCGTGTTTCTGTGCTCGCAGCTCGCCAGGCACATCACGGGCGAGATCGTGAACGTCAACGGTGGCAGCGTGCTCTGCGGATGATCGTCCTTCTCTTTACCGGCGGCACTATCTCGATGCGGCACGACCCTGCCGCCGGCGGCGCCGTGCCTTCGCTGACCGGCCGCGACATCGTGGCGCTCGCGCCGGGCGTCGATCAGCTCGCCGAGCTCGAGATCGACGACTGGGGCGCGTTCCCCGGGCCGCACATGACGGTCGAGCGCATGTGGGCGCTGCGCGGCCGGATCGTCGACCATCTCGCGCGGCCCGAGGTGCGAGGTGTCGTCGTGACCCACGGGACGGACTCGCTCGAGGAGTCCGCGTACCTGGTGGCGCGCTCGGTGAGCAGCGAGAAGCCGGTGGTGTTCACCGGTGCGATGCGGACGTCGAGCGACCTCGGGTGGGACGGCCCCGGCAATCTGGGCGGCGCCATTCGCGTCGCCGCGAGCGACGACGCGCGCGGGCTCGGCGTGTTCGTCGTCATGTCGGATCGCATCTACGCGGCGACGGACGTGACGAAGTCGCACACGCACATGCTCGACGCGTTCGACAGCCCCGGACTCGGGCCGCTCGGTGTGGTCGACGACGGCCGTGTGATCTTCCGGCGCGCGCTGCCCGACACGCTGCCCGTGCTCACGCCACCCGCGCCGGCGACGCCGGTCGACATCGTCTACGCGTATGCAGGTGCTGATTCGCGTTTGCTCGAGGCCGCACGTCCGCTCGACCGCGGAATCGTCATCGCGGCGATGGGACGGGGCAACGTCCCGCCAGGCATGGTGGACGGGATCGACGCATTCCTCGCGGATGGCAAGCCCGTCGTCATCACGTCGCGCGCGGGGCGCGGACGCGTGGGTTGTACCTACGGCTATCCCGGCGGCGGCGCGAGGCTCGCGGAGAAGGGAGCGATCTTTGCCGGCGCGCGGCGGCCGCAGCAGGCGCGCATCGATCTGATGCTCGCGCTCGGCGCGCGGATGAGCGTGGCGGAGATCCGGTCGCTACTCGAGACGGTCTGAGCGGCGCGGCTCCACGCCGCGGCGCTCCCACCGTTCGAAGCACTGCCAGTCGTACACCTGGGCCGCCCGAATCTGGTCGGGAAGGCCGAAGCAGTCGGTCCAGCCTTCCTGCTCCGCTCGCCACCGGCAATCCCAGACGAACTCGTACACGTGCGTCTCGCTCGCCGTGTGCACGTGGACGGTCCCGGCGAAGTCCGAGCATCCCGAGCGGCCGCGCAGCTCGACCTGCTCGATCGGCAGCTCCGGTGCGGTGCTCAACACCTGTGTGAGGAGCCGGCGAACCTTGATCGGCGGCGCGAAGCCGTCGACGTGAATGCGCTCGGCACGGCCGCGCTCGCAGAAGCTGCGCACGGCTGATTTGAACGGTTCCGCCGCTCGTGAATCCGCCAGGATCTGGTCCAGCTCGTTCGACATCGGAGAGTCTGCAATGAGTGTATTAAACGCTTGAACAATTATCGCTGTTGGGCAGCCCAAGTTGTAGTGGTTTCGCATCTTCACTGACACACTCGGCGCCGCTATTCTCCACCCGCGCTTCCGAGCTCACCCTTTGCCGCTCCTCATGGAACGACTGCATCCGCCGCCTGACGTACTCGAGATCGCCGACACGCTCGAGGACGCCGGCTACGAGGCATGGTGCGTGGGCGGCGCGATTCGGGATGCGCTCCTCGGGCACCCACATCTGGACTGGGATCTGGCCACGTCGGCAACGCCGGCGGAGATCCGATCGCTGTTCGGCCAGCGCCGCACCATTCCGGTCGGCATCGAGTTCGGCACGGTCGGCGTGCTCGACCGCGCGGGCCGGATGCACGAGGTCACCACGTTCCGGCGCGACGTGAAGACGGATGGCCGACACGCCGAGGTCGAATTCGGAGTGTCTCTCGACGAAGACCTGGCTCGGCGCGACTTCACGATCAACGCGATCGCGTATTCGCCGAGGCGGCGCGAGATGCGCGATCCGTTCGGCGGCCAGGAGGACCTCGCGCGGCGGGTGGTGCGCGCGGTCGGCGATCCGGAGGCGCGAATGCGTGAGGATCGCCTGCGCGCCTTGCGTGCGATTCGCTTCGCAGCCCGGTTCGAGTTCGCGATCGATGACGCGACGCTCGGCGCGATTCGCGCGAGCGCTCCGTTTCTCGGCCGCCTGTCGCCGGAGCGTGTGAAGCAGGAGCTGGACAAGACGATGGAGCAGGTGCGCTGCCCGAGTCGCGCGCTGGCCGTGTGGCGAGACACCGGGGCGTTCGAGACGCTGCTCCCGGTGCTCGGTACAGTCTCCCCGGCGACGCTCGCCGCGTCCGATTACGCCGGGATTCCAAACAAGGCCAAACCGGCTCGCCGCGCGATCCGATACGCGGCGATGCTGTCGGAGCTTTCACCCGGCGATGTGGCCAGCGTGATGACCGCGCTCCGCAGCTCCCGGCACGAGATGCAGGCCGTGAGCACCGTCGTCGAGCGGTGGCACGTGCTTGGCGAAGAGATGACGCGCGCGCTGAGTGGCCCGTCGCGTCCAACGGACGCGCAGGTCCGGAAATGGGTGGCAGCCATCGGCCGGCTGACCGTCGGGTCCTACATGCGCGCCGCCAACGCGGTGTGGCGCGCGCGGGCCGCGGTGGGGATCGAGGCGCCCTCGCCGGCGGCCGTTCGGGCGGTGTACCGGCGGATGCTCCGGAGTGCGTTTCGCGACGCCATCGATCTCGGCTCGCTGGCGATCGACGGCGACGACCTGCGGCGGGCCGGCATACCGCCAGGTCCCAGCCTCGGTAAGATTCTGCATGCGCTGCTCGCCGCGGTGATCGAGGACCCAACCCGGAACACCACGGACTGGCTGTTGCAAGAAGGCAAGCGGCTGCACGCGAACGCGTGACGAGCCGCGCGGCAGGCCGGCACAGTGGAGCAACCGACATGTTCTTTCGTGGGCGACAACCCGAAGCATCGATCTGGCGCCGATTCCGTGTCAGCTCGGACGGTTTCACGTTCGCTCAGGAGGACGATCACTTCACGGCGCACGTGGTCGCGAACGCCGAGCGCGTGGTCGATCTGTTCTACACGCTGACCGAGGAGTTCCCGCCGGCGGTGGACGTCGTGGTGGAAGACCTCCGGAGCGGCCGCTCGTGGAAGGGGGAAGCCGTGCCGCTTCCGGACATTCGGGAATCACTCGCCCGGCTCAAGAACCTGCTGGGGCGCTTCGGCGGCGTGGAGCTTTCGGTGTATACGGCGGAAGACCAGCTCACGCTCAATCCATACCTCGAGCTGTACATCTACGCCCGCACCGATCGCTGGCTCTATCTGCTCGAGGGGAAGGGGCTGGAGGAGCAGGGACGCGTGCGGACCAAGAGCTGGAAGACCAATCGCCAGCACTTTCCGGCCGCGCCGGATCTGGTGAACGCGGTGACCGCGGCCGCGGAGCGGCTCGGGCTTCAGCCGGCGTGACGCGACCGGAACTGTGGTACGGCCTGGCCGCGGCGCTCGCGAACGTGCTCGGCGCCGTCGCGGTGATCTCCCGCGTGCAGTGGAGTCTCCGCGCGCTCGATGCGCTCCTGTCGCTTGCCGGCGGATTTCTGATCTCCGTCTCGCTGGTCGACCTCTTTCCGGATTCGATTCAGGTCGCGGGCGCGATCGCGCCGGCGGTCGTGCTCTTGTCCTACGTGCTGGTGCATCTCACGCAGCACACCATCGGACGGCACTTCCATTTCGGCGAGGAGACGCACGCCGTGTCGCACACCGTGAGCGTGTCCGCGCTCGTCGGACTGCTGATGCACACGTTCGTCGACGGCGTCGCGGTGGCGAGCGGGCTGCGGGTGAGCACCGGCCTCGGCGCGCTGGTGTTCGTTGCAGTTCTCTTACACAAGTTTCCTGAAGGGTTGGCGATCACGAGCCTCTTTCTCGCCGCGGGCGCCGGACGGGGCAAGGCGCTGCTCGCCGCGCTGGCGCTGGGCGTGATGACGGTCGCCGGCCTGCTGCTCACCGACCACTGGCTGTTCCTGCGCACGTACGGCCTCGCCATCTCGGCGGGCGTGACGCTGTACGTGGGCGCCTCGAACCTCGTGCCGGAGTTCCAGGATCGCCCGGGGCTCCGGATCCCACTGAGCTTCGTGGCCGGTTGTGCGCTGTACTTCGCGGCGCGCGGCGTCGCGATGGCGTAGGCGAACCGCATGGCTGACAAGCGACGTCGCGGCGCGGACGAGACAGACAGCGAGCGGGGGACCGCGTCGCTGTTCGAGCGCACGCTGCCCCAGCCGCTCGCCGCGCGGATGCGCCCGCGCACGCTCGACGAGATCGTGGGTCAGAAGCATCTGCTGGCGCCGGGCAAGCCGCTCCGTGAATCCATCGAGCGCGGCACCGTCAGCTCGATGATTTTCTGGGGGCCGCCGGGCACCGGGAAGACGACGATCGCGCGCGTCATCGCACAGTACACGGATCGTGAGTTCGTTCCGTTTTCCGCCGTGACGGAAGGCGTGCCGCGCGTCCGCGAGATCGTCGCCGAGGCGGAAGGGCGGCGGCGGCTGGGGCGCGGGACGATTCTCTTCGCCGACGAGATCCATCGGTTCAACAAGGCGCAGCAGGATGCGTTTCTCCCGCACGTGGAGGCCGGGACGATCACGCTGATCGGCGCGACGACGGAGAACCCGTCGTTCGAGATCAACGGCGCGCTCCTGTCGCGCGTGCGCGTGTTCGTGCTGCAGGCGCTCTCCACGGATGACATTCGCGCGCTCGTCACGCGGGCACTCGCGGAGCGCGAGCGCGGGCTCGGCGACCTGGGGCTCGAGGTGGACGACGACGCGATCGCGCTGCTGGCGACGGAAGCCGACGGCGATGCGCGCCGTGCGCTCACGGTGCTCGAGGCGGCGTCAGAGCACGTGGGGCGCGGGGGCCACATCACCGTGCCCGTGATGCGCGACGCGCTGCAGCTTCGCTTCGCCCGGTACGACAAGGGCGGCGAAGAGACGTACAACATGCTGAGCGCGTTCCATAAGAGTCTGAGGGGAAGCGATCCGCAGGGCGCGCTGTACTGGATGGCGCGGATGATCGAAGGCGGCGCCGATCCGATGATCATCTTCCGACGCGCGATCGCGATGGCGGCGGAGGACGTGGGACTGGCCGATCCCGAGGCGCTCAAGCTCGCGGTCGCGGCGCGTGACGCCTATCACATGCTCGGGCCGCCGGAAGGCTACCTTCCGATGTCGCAGATGGTCGTCTACCTCGCGACGGCGCCCAAGTCGAACAGCTCGAAGGCGGCATTGAGCGCGGCGCTCGACGCGGCGCGACGGTATCCCGCCGAGGGCGTGCCGATGCACATCCGGAACGCGCCGACGGGGCTGATGAAGGAACTGGGGTATGGGGCGGGGTATCAATACGCGCATGACGCGCCGGAGGCATACATCCCGCAGGAGTACCTGCCGGAGCGACTGCAGGGCTCGCGATTCTACGAACCGGGTCCGTTCGGCTTCGAGAAGGAGATCGCGAAGCGGTTGGCGTGGTGGGAAGAGCTTCGCCGCAAGGCGAGCGAGCGGTCGGAGTAGGGGCAGTCAGGGGATCTACACGGGGAGGAGGAGGCGATGAAGAGAATCGCACTGGTGGTGGCGGCCTCGGCGGCACTGCTCGCCGGCGCCGGGTGTTCCGCGCTCGGGCGGGCGGCGTTTCAGAATCCGATCGTGCATCTGCGCGACGTGCGCATCCGCGGCCTGGGGCTCACGGGCGGCAGTCTCGACGTGCTGCTCAACGTCTACAACCCGAATCATTACCGGCTCGATGCGACGCGGCTCACGTACCGCGTGAATCTGGCGGGTGACAGCGTGACCGTCGCGACGGGCGCGTTGGACAGCCGGTTCACGGTGCAGGACAACGATTCCACGGTCGTGACGATTCCCGTGAACTTCAGCTATTCGGGCATCGGCGCCGCGGGGCGCGCGCTGCTCAACCAGGGCGCGGTAGATTACCACGTGCTCGGCGACGTGACCGTCGGCTCACCGGTCGGCAACTTCACGGTGCCGTATTCGTCGGTCGGGCGCTTCACGACGACCGGCATCGGCCGTTAACTGATTTAGTAAGAGGATTCTCAGATAAGTCGCGAACCGATTACCGTCGCGCCGCCGGTGGAGCGCGCCCTCCTCGTGGGGGCGCCGCTCAAGCGCCCGGGCGCCCGGCGCGCCGTCGACGACCATCTGCGGGAGCTGGCCGAGCTGGCCGACACCGCCGGCGCCGAGGTGATCGGCGACATGACGCAGCAGATCGACCGGCCCGACCCGCGGACGTACCTGGGTTCGGGCAAGATCGAGGAGCTGCGCGACCGCGTCGAGGACGCCAACGCGTCGCTCGTCATCTTCGACGACGAGCTGAGTCCCAGCCAGGGCAAGAACATCGAGGACGCGATCGGCAAGCGCGTGATGGACCGCGCCGAGCTGATTCTCGACATCTTCGCCACGCGCGCGCGGACCAGCGAAGCCAAGATGCAGGTGGAGCTCGCGCAGCTCGAGTACATGCTGCCGCGCCTCACGCGCATGTGGACGCACCTCGAGAAATTCCGCGGCGGCATCGGCATGCGCGGTCCCGGTGAAACACAGCTCGAGACGGACCGCCGGCTGATCAATCATCGGATCAAGGTGCTGCGCGAGCGCCTCGCCGACGTGCAGCGCGGCCGCGCGATCCAGCGCCAGTCGCGCCAGGGCGAGTTCAAGGCGTCGCTCGTCGGGTACACCAACGCGGGGAAGTCCTCGATCCTCCGAGCCCTGTCGGGCGCGAGCGAGGTGTTCGTCGAGAATCGGCTCTTCGCCACGCTCGACCCGCTCACGCGCGAGGTGGACCTCGGCGAGCACACCCACGTGCTCGTGACGGACACCGTGGGATTCATCCGCAAGCTGCCGCACCATCTGGTCGCGTCGTTCCGCGCCACGCTCGAGGAGACGCGCGAGGCGGACCTCCTGCTGCATGTGATCGACGCGAGCTCGCCGACGTGGGAAGAGCAGCGCGTCGTCGTCGAGCAGGTGCTGGACGAGCTGGGTGTGAACGACCGGCCGAAGCTCCTCGTCTTCAACAAGATCGATCTCGTCGATCACGATACGCTCATGGCGCTGCAGGAGCGGATCGTGAACCTGGTGCCGTCCGCGGTGTTCGTGTCCACCGTGACGGAAGGCGGCCTCGAGCCGCTTCGCCGCGCGCTGCTCGGCGCCGTGCGCACACGCCGGCCGGTGACCGAGATCCGCATCTCGCCCACCAACGGCAAGCTGCTGTCGGAGATCCACCGCGACGCGGAAGTCATCGACCAGCAGCTGGAGGGCGAGGAACTGGTGCTCACCGCCCGAGTCGATCCGGCGCTCGCCGGGCGATTGCAGCGGGCGGGGGCGACGGTGAGCACCGGAAACGGCAACGGCCCGCGCTCCTGACGGAGGCGGGCCGTTGGATCGCTTTCGCGATGGGCACGCACGGACTCGAACCGTGGACCTCTGCTGTGTGAAAGCAGCGCTCTAACCAGCTGAGCTACGCGCCCTGGTTGAGTCTTGAAAGATAAAGTGCCGAAGGCTGCTGGTGTAGTGGTCCCGGTGGGACTTGAACCCACGACCCTTCGATTATGAGTCGAGTGCTCTAACCGGCTGAGCTACGGGACCGGACTGCCGCTCAAATCTATCGCTTTACCACCGGCCCGCAGCCCCGCGTCATGCCGCAGCGGGATCCGGCGTCGCGATGAACGCGTCGTACGCTTCGATCACCTCGTCCGGCGCCACGGTGGCCGCGCCCAGCTTCCCGACCTCCACTCCCGCTGCGAAGTTCGCGATGATCGCGGCCTCGGTCGGCGTGCCGCCAGCCGCGAGGGCGAGGGCGAGATACGCCGTCACGGTGTCACCCGCGCCCACCACGTCGTACACCTCGCGTGCGACCGTGGGCACGTGCTTCACGAGACCGCCCTCGGAGAGCAGCACCATGCCGCGCTCGCCGAGCGTGAGCAGCAGGTGGTCGACACCGAGCCGGTTGAGCGTCGACGGCAGGGCTTCGGGGTGATCGAGGTCGACCGCGGCGCCGAGCGCCGCCTCGAGCTCGCGGCGGTTGGGCTTGAAGATCGTCGCGCCGCGATAGAGAAAGAAGTTGCGATACTTGGGGTCGACGACGATCGGGATGCCTTTCGTGCGCGCCGCCTCCATCGCCGCCTCGATCACGCGGCTCACGAGCACGCCCTTGTTGTAGTCCTCGAGCACCAGCGCGTCCGCCTCGGCGACCGCGTTGCGCACGGAGAACAGCAGGCGCTCGACCTCGTCGCCCGCGAGATCGGCGTCCTCTTCCTCGTCGACGCGCACGACCTGCTGTGAGCGCGCGACGATCCGCGTCTTCGTCGTGGTCGGGCGGTCCACGGTGACGAGCGACGTGAGCGGCGCCCCCATCGACGAGAGCATGGAGCAGAGCTGCCGTCCTCCGGCATCGTCACCGATCGCCGCGACGAGGTCGCAGACGGCCCCGACCGCGCGGACGTTCTGCGCGACGTTGCCGGCGCCGCCGAGCGCGTGTCGGCGCTCGCGCACCCGCACCACGGGCACCGGCGCTTCGGGAGAGATGCGCTCCACGTCGCCGCGGAGGTAGACGTCGAGCATCGCGTCGCCGACCACGGCGACGCGGGTGTTCGCGGCGGCCTCGAGCAGGTGGAGGAGCCGGTCGCGGGAGAGGGAACGGGGCATCGGGCTCAAGCTAGCCGTCGCGCCGATCCAAGGTCAACCGAATGGCTGTCTCCGGCACAGGCCTTGCCCTTTCCGGGCTCGTCCGCACCTGCAAGACCCCTGACGACACTCGCTTGCCCGCAATCCTCAGCCGAATCAACGAAGCGGCCAAGACGAAGGTCCTGACCGTTCAGGAGTACTTCGTCCTCGCCGGGAAATCGTTGCGTTTCATCGCGGCGCGCCCGTTCTACGCGCAGGACGTGGTGCAGCAGATGGATGAGATCGGCGTCAAGTCGCTCGGCATCGTGCTGCTCACCGGCTTGTTCACGGGGATGGTGCTCGCGCTGCAGTCGTCGGTGCAGCTCAAGACGTTCGGCGCGACGCTGTACATCGGCAACCTCGTGTCGGCCTCGATGATCCGCGAGCTGGGGCCCGTGCTCGCCGGACTCATGGTGGCGGGCCGCGTGGGCTCGGGGATCGCGGCGCAGCTCGGCTCGATGCGCGTCACCGAGCAGATCGATGCGCTCAACACGCTCGGCACGGACCCGATCAAGAAGCTCGTCACGCCGCGGGTGGTCGCCGCGCTGATCATGGTGCCGGTGCTCACGATCATCAATGACTTCATCGGGATCGTCGGTGGGAACGTGATTGCGTCCTTCGTCGTCGGGCTGCCGAGCGCGCAGTACTGGCGCACGGTGTGGGTGCAGATCGCGTCGGACGGGTTCACGCTGCGGTACTTCCCCAACGATTTCATCCAGGGGCTCTCCAAGCCGTTCGTGTTCGGCGGGATCATCGCCATTACCGCCTGCTACTTCGGGCTCGGGACGACGGGCGGCACCGAAGGCGTGGGGCAGAGCACGACGCGTACGGTGGTGACGTCGAGCATCCTGATCCTGATCGTCGACTACTTCATCACGCAGGTCCTGCTCACGCTCCTGACCTATGGCGCCTGACAAACGGCCCGCCGCCGTCCGGCAGGCGATCCGGTCCGAGCTCGCGGTCGACGCGCGCGCCGAGTCGCGCGCCCCGCAGCGGACGGCCGGGGGCGGTGCGCCCGTCGTGGAGCTCGATCACGTGTGGCTCGCGTTCGACGTGCCCGTGCTCGAGGACGTGTCGTTCGTCGCCAACGCGGGCGATACGATCGCGATCGTCGGCGAGTCGGGCACCGGCAAGTCGACGATCCTCAAGCTCATCCTGCGGCTGCTCGTGCCGGATCGCGGGCGCGTGCTCGTGAGCGGCGAGGACGTGACGCCGCTCTCGTTCGAGGAGGCGCTCGCCGTGCGCCAGCGCATGGGGATGGTGTTCCAGGGCGCGGCGTTGTTCGACTCGATGACGGTGTTCGAGAACGTGGCGTATCCGCTCCGCGAGCACACCGATCTCGACGACGACGAGATCGAGCAGCGCGTGCGGGAGAAGCTGCAGTTCGTCGACCTCGATCCCGACCGCGTGATGGAGCAGTTCCCGGCGGAGCTCTCCGGCGGCATGCGGAAGCGCGTCGGCATCGCGCGCGGCATGGCGAACAATCCCGAGATCATGCTCTACGACGAGCCGACCTCCGGGCTCGACCCGCTCACGACCGCCACGATCACGCGGCTCATCATGAAGCTCCAGCGCGAGCTGGGCGTGACGAGCATCGTCGTGTCGCACGACATCCGGTCGGTGTTCCGCATGGCGAGCAAGGTCGCGCTGCTCAACGAGCGCCACATCACGTTCTTCGGCACGCCGGAAGAGATGGCCGGGTCCGACGATCCGTACCTCCAGGACTTCCTGGGCGGGTTCTAATCATGAAACGCTCATCGTTCATCACCTGGGAACAGCTCAAGGTCGGCGGCGTGATCGTGGTCGCGCTCGTGGTGCTGGCGTTCGCGGTCTACAAGCTCGGCCAGTCGGCGAACCTGTTCTCGCGCCGCTACACGCTCTACGCCTACCTCGCCGACGCGAACGGGCTGGCCGCGGGCGGCACGGTGCTCGTCGCCGGCCAGTTCGCCGGCACGATCAAGTCGATCGACTTCCTGCCCGTGGACAACGACACGACGCGCAACCTGCGCGTGCAGATGGCGATCGACCGCGGGCTCGAGGACCAGATTCGCGGCGACTCCAAGGCGCACGTGCGCACGCTCGGGCTCCTCGGCGACAAGGTGATCGACATCTCGATCGGCACCCCGCGCTACGGCGCGCTCCGGCCGGGCGATACGATCGCCGTCGTGCCGTCGCTCGATTACGAGGCGGTGCTCGCCCAGGCCGCGGGCGCGGTGAACGACATGGTCGGCCTCACGCACGATCTGCGGCAGATCACCGGCGGGATCGTCGAGGGGAAGGGCACGGTGGGGCAGCTCATGACCAACCGCGCCCTCTACGACCAGTTCGTGGGGACCATGGCGCGCGCCAACAACATGCTCACGCGGTTCGAGAACCCGAATGGCACCGTCGGGCGCCTGCTCGACGACCCCACGCTCTACAACCGGTTCGTGTCGGTCGTGACGAGCGCCGACTCGCTTGTCCTCGCGCTCAACGACCGGAACGGCACGATCGGGAAGCTCCTGCGCGACGACACGCTCTACACCCACCTCGTGGGCATGGCGACGGCCGGCGACTCGATCATGAAGGCGATCTCGAGCGGCCGTGGGCTCGCCGGCCGCCTGCTCAACGATCCGACCCTGTACGACCGGTTGAACAAGCTGACGACGGATTTGAATGCGATTCTCGAGGACGTGCGGCGCGACCCGCATCGGTACACGCGCGGCTTGATCTGTGTGATCTTCTGCAAATGACGCATTCACATTGACGGGCATCAGGCGCCGGGGTACACTCCGGCGCTCATGCCCGCCTCGCTCGTTCTCGCGCTCGCGCTGATCGGGATCTCGTTCGCCGGGCCGCTCGTGCGGCTCTCGCACGCGCATCCCCTGGCGATCGCGATCTGGCGCATCGGCTTCTCGCTCATCATCGTCGTCATCGCGCTCGCCGTCACCGGCTCGTGGCGGCAGTGGAAGCGGCTCACGCGCGGCGAGGTCGCCGTCGCGACCGGAGCCGGCGCGATGCTCGCGATCCACTTCTGGACGTGGAACGCGTCGATCGATCTCACGACCGTCGCCGCATCGGTCGTGCTCGTGAACATGCAGCCGGCGCTCGTCGCGCTGCTGTCCGCCGTGTGGCTGCGCGAGCCGCCCTCCCGGCGGCAATGGCTCGGGATCGGCGTCGCCATGCTTGGCGCATTCGTCGTGGCGCTCCCGGACCTCATGACCTCCGGCGGCGCGGCCGCGAACGCGGAGCTCGGCGACGTTCTCGCGTTGGCCGGCGCCGCCGCGGCCTCGCTCTACTTCGTCGCCGGGCGGCGGCTCCGCGCCACGCTCGACATCTGGCCGTACGTCGCGGTGGTGTACGGCACGTGCTTCGTCGTGCTGATCGCGCTCGCGACGGTCGTGCACGCGCCCGTGTGGCACCAGCCGCCGCGGGAGCTCGCGATCTTCGCCGCGCTCGCGATCGGCCCGATGCTGTTCGGGCACACGGGCCTCAACTGGGCGCTCAAGTATCTGCCCGCGTACGTGGTGAATCTCACGCTGCTCGGCGAGCCGGTCGGGGCGACCGTGCTGGCGGCGATCCTTCCCGGCATCCGCGAGCTGCCCGGCGCGGCGACGCTGTTCGGCGGCGCCCTGATTCTCGAGGGCATCTACGTCACCGCGCGAACCGCGCGACCCGCGATCGCCCGCGCGCGCGACGTCGGGACTACCCTACCGCGGGAAGCGTCCGATTAGTTTACGGTGAGCAGTCCGAAGCGCGACACGGGAGGCGCGTCACGCTTCACGTTTACGGACACCCACCGGATGAACTCTCTCGAGCTGGACGTCGTCGCCACGAGAGGCGCGGAGATCGAATCGCGGCATCGCGTGCACGCCGCGGTCGTGGGCGCTGATGATTCCCTCATCGCCTCCGCGCGCGACACGAGTCTCGTCAGCTCCTGGCGATCCTGCGCCAAGCCGTTCCAGGTGATGCCGCTGCTCGAGTCGGGCGGCTTCGACGACCTGCACTGGGGCGACGATCAGCTCGCGCTCTCGTGCGCATCGCACGGCGGCGAGCCGGAGCACGTGGCGCTCGCCGAGCGCATGCTCAACGATCTGGGGCTCGAGGAAGGGGACCTCGCCTGCGGTCCGCACGAGCCGCTGTCGGCGCGCGGCATGAAGCTCCTCCGCGAGTCCGGCGCGCGGCTCACGCGGCTGCACAACAACTGCTCCGGCAAGCACGCCGCGATGCTGGCGCGCGCCCACACCGCGGGCTGGCACACGTACGGCTACGAGCGCCGCGAGCACCCGGTGCAGCGGTGCTGTCTGCAGTCCGTGGCGCAGTGGGCGGGGATGGAGGAGCCGAGCATCGGCCAGGCGGTCGACGGCTGCGGTGTCGTCGCGTTCGCCCTGCCGCTCGAGAACATGGCGCGTGCGTGGGCGCGGCTCGCGCGCGCGTATCGCGACGAGAACGGCATCCCGCACCGGGTGCTCCACGCCATGCGCACGCGGCCGTTCCTCATCGGCGGCACGGACCGCTTCGACTCGGTGCTGATCGAGGAGACCGAGGGCCGCGCCGTCGCGAAGATCGGCGCCGAGGGGGTGCATTGCGTCGCGATCCCGGAGCAGGGGATCGGCTTCGCGGTCAAGGTGGACGACGGTGCGCAGCGGGCGCAGTTCCCCGCGGTGATCCGCCTCCTGCAGCAGTTCGACGTGCTGCCGTCGGCGCTGCCGCCGCGCCTCGAGGAGTACCTTCGCCGCCCGGTCCGCAACACGCGCGGCGAAGTCGTCGGCGAAATCCGGCTCGCGTCCTGAGCGCGCGCCCCGCGCTCGGATCCGCCCGCAATCGTCTGAACCACCGCGACGCCGTTCGATGACGCCGCACGAGCTGTCCGCGCACACATTGCCCGCGCTCGACGACGCCACGCGTGCGCTCGTGCGTCTCTCGGCGGTCGTCACGGCGGGAAGCGAGGGAGAGGTGCGCGACGCACTCGCGCAGCTTGCCCCGCGCATTCCGCCGGCGTGGATCGACGAGCTGTTGCTGCAGTCGTATCTGTTTGCCGGCTTCCCGCGCGCGCTCAACGCCACGCGCGAGTGGCGGCGGATCGGGCCGAGCGCGCCGGCCCAGGCCGACGACGGCCGGGGCGTGGACGCGTGGCGCCGCGACGGCGAGCGAACGTGTGCGGCGGTGTATGGCGCGATGTACGATCGCCTGCGCACGAACATTCGCGGCTTGCACCCGCTGCTCGACGAGTGGATGATCACGGAAGGGTATGGCAAGGTGTTGTCGCGCGCCGGGCTCGACCTTGCACGGCGCGAGCTGTGCATCGTCGCGGCATGCGCGGCGGCGGGACAGGAGCGGCAGCTGCACTCGCACTTGCATGGTGCGTTGAACGTGGGCGCGGCGCCGGCGGCGGTCGACGAGACGCTCGCGGCGATCGCGGATCTGATCGGGGAGGCGGCGGCGCATTCGGCGCGGCTGCTCTGGGCACGGGTTCGAGGGAAGTGACGGCATGTTCATCGATCGAGTAGTCGTCAACGTGAAGGCGGGGGATGGGGGATCGGGCATCGTGTCCTTCCGTCGCGAGAAGTTCGTGCCGATGGGCGGCCCGGACGGCGGCGAGGGAGGACGCGGCGGCGACATCGTCGTCGTGGCCGACAGCAACCTCTCCACGCTGCTCGACTACACGTACCGCGATTCGTGGACGGCGCCGGCCGGCGAGCATGGCTCCGGCGCCAACAAGTCGGGCAAGTCGGGGGACGACGTGGTGCTGCCGGTGCCCGTGGGCACGGTCATTAGAGATCTCGAAACCGGCGAGCTGCTCGGCGAGGTCGTCGACGACGGCGCGCGTCTGGTCGTGGCGAAGGGCGGCCGCGGCGGCAAGGGGAACGCGCACTTCGCCACCGCCACCCACCAGTCGCCGCGCGAGTATCAGCCCGGCGAGGACGGCCAGGCGCGGACGCTCGAGCTCGAGCTCAAGCTCATCGCCGACGTCGGCCTCGTCGGCCAGCCCAACGCCGGCAAGTCGACGCTGCTCTCCGTGATCTCCGCCGCGCGACCCAAGATCGGGGATTACCCGTTCACCACCCTCAGTCCCAATCTCGGCGTCGTGCAGCTCTCGGACGCGCGGACCTTCGTCGTCGCGGACATCCCCGGCATCATCGAAGGGGCGCACGAGGGCCGCGGCCTCGGCTTGCAGTTCCTCCGCCACATCGAGCGCACGCGGCTGCTCGCGTTCCTCGTGCCGATCGACGCGATCGACTGGCAGGAGGAATACGATCAGCTGCGCCGCGAGGTCGCGGCGTACTCCACCGAGCTCGCCCAGAAGCCGCACTGCGTGGTCTTCACCAAGATGGACCTGCTCGGCGACGACGAGCCGCCGCCGATCGAGGCGCCCGACGCGTTCGGGATCTTCGCGATCAGCGCCGCCGCGCGCACCGGGCTCGAGCCGCTGCTCGCTGCCTGGTGGTCGCGCCTGCTCGGCATGAAGAAGGCGATTGTCCGCACCGACACGTCGGTCCCGCTCCCCTGAGCCGTTCGCCGGGCACGGCGAGGCCGTGCTCGCGGCGGATGCGCGGTATCCAGACGCGCTGCGCGATCTGCCGGACCCGCCCGCGTTGTTGTGGTCCATCGGGCAATGGAAGGCCCTTCGCGATCCGGTGGTCGCCGTGGTCGGGACGAGGCGCGCCACGTCGTACGGGCTCCGCGTCACCCGCGAGCTGGTGGGCGCGCTCGCGCGCGGCGGAGCCTGCGTGGTCAGCGGCATGGCGCTCGGCATCGACGCGATGGCGCATCGCGCGGCGCTCGACGCGGGCGGACCCACCGTCGCCGTGCTCGGCACCGGGGCGGACGTCGCCTACCCCCGCGCGCACGTCGCGCTCCATTCAGAGATTGCTCACAACGGCCTGATTCTCTCCGAGCGGCCGCTCGGCGCGCGCGCATACAAGTCGTCGTTCCTCGAGCGCAATCGGATCATCGCCGGCCTCGCGCGCGTCACGCTCGTCGTCGAGGCGCCGCTCGCCAGCGGCGCGTTGAAGACCGCGACGATCGCGCTGGACCTCGGGCGCGACGTGGCGGCCGTGCCGGGGCCGATCGACTCGCCGCAGAGCGAAGGAGCGAACCGTCTCATCCGCGACGGGGCGCACCCCGTCACGTGCACGGATGATCTGCTCACGCTCGCCGGTGTGGAGATCGTGCCCCGATCCCCCCGATCGTTCGACGATCCCGCCGAGCGTGCCGTGTGGGACGCGCTCGCGCGCGGAGCGAGCTCGCTCGACGAGTTGTGCGCGCGCGTCGCGCTTCCCGTGAGCGAATGCCTCACGGCCGTGACGGCGCTCGAGCTGCGCGGTGCGCTCGAGTGCGCGCTCACGGGCGAGATCCGGCGCCGGTGAGGCGCGACCGATCGCTATCTTTCGAGGTGCCTCCGCGTCACGTCTACGTTCACGTCCCGTTCTGCGCACGCCGCTGCACCTACTGCGATTTCTCGATCGCCGTCCGGCGCGTCGTGCCCGCAGACGAGTACGCCGACGCGGTCGGCGCCGAGCTCGCGGTGCGCTTTCCCGAGCGCGAGCCGTGGGAGGCGGACACGCTCTACCTCGGCGGCGGTACGCCGTCGCGGCTCGGGGGGGCCGGGGTCGCTCGCGTGCTCGATGTCCTGCGCGAGCGCATCACTCCCGCCCGGGGCGCCGAGATCACGATCGAGGCGAACCCGGAGGACATCACCGCCGACGCGGTGCGCGATTGGCGTGGCGCGGGCGTGAACCGCCTGTCGATCGGCTCGCAGTCGTTCGACGATCGCGTGCTCGCGTGGATGCATCGCACGCACGATGCAGCCGCGATCGTGCGTGCCGTTCACACGGCGCGCGACGCGGGGATTGCGAACCTGTCGCTCGATCTCATCTTCGCGCTGCCGCGCGAGCTCGAGCGCGCCTGGCGCGGCGACCTGGAGCAGGCGCTCGCGCTCGACCCCGACCATCTCTCGCTCTACGGCCTCACGATCGAGCCGCACACGCCGCTCGGCCGCGCGCATCACCGCGGCCAAGTCCGCGAATCGCCCGACGAGCGGTACGAGGAGGAGTTCCTGCTCGCGCACGACCTGTTGCTCGGTGCGGGGATGGAGCACTACGAGGTGTCGAACTTCGGAAAGCCTGGCCGCGCGTCGCGACACAATTCGGCGTACTGGAGCGGCGCGCCGTACGCCGGGATCGGCCCGTCGGCGCACGAGTTCGACGGCGCCGCGCGGCGGTGGAACACGGCTGCCTACGCCGAATGGCTGCGTCGCGTGGGGGATTCGCGGGATCCGGTCGAATCGCGCGAAACGCTGACGGCCGAGAACCGACTCGCCGAAACCGTGTATCTCGGGCTGCGCACACGCGCCGGGCTCGGGCTCGATGCGCGCGAATTGCACCACGTGGAGCCCTGGATTCAGGCGGGATGGGCGACGCTTGGGCCTGACGAGCGGCTCCGGCTCACGCCGCTCGGTTGGCTCCGGCTGGACGCCCTGGCCGCCGACTTGACACACGTCCGAAGTCGTTACTAGCTTTGAAGTTATGGCATCCGAAGAGCTCAGCAGGCGCGAGCGCCGCGTGTTGGAGGCGGTGATCCGCACGTATGTGGAAACTGCCGAGCCTGCCGGATCGCGGACGCTCTCGCGGCGGTTCGGGCTCGGCGTGTCGCCGGCGACCATCCGCAACACGATGAGTGATCTGGAAGAGAAGGGCTTCCTCTTCCACCCACACACGTCCGCGGGCCGGGTTCCGACGAACAAGGCGTATCGCGCCTACGTCGACGGCCTGCTCGGCATGCCACCCGTCCGCATCTCGGAAGCCGACCGCCTGTCCGAGGAATTCGCGGCGAGCGCCTCCGTGTCGCCGATCGAGACCATTCTGCGCCGGGCGGCGCAGACGCTCGGCGTGCTCACGCAGGAGCTCGGCGTGGCGCTCGGACCGCGGCTCGATCACTCGGTGCTGCGCCGGCTCGAGCTCGTGCGCGTGAGCAGTGAGCGTTTGCTCATGGTCCTCACGCTCGAGGGCGGCGTGGTGCGCACGGTATTCGTGGAAGTGGCCGGCGAGATCGCCGACAGCGCGATGACCGAGGTGACGGCCGTGCTCAACGAGCGGCTCGCCGGGCTGCCCCTCTCGCAGATCCGCAGCTCGCTGTCATCACGGCTTCGCGACGCCGGTGGGCCGAGCACGGCGGAGCTGCTCAACATCTTCCTGCAGGAAGGGGAGCAGTTGTTCGACGCGGCGCTGCCGATCGGCGACGAGCACCAGGTCGTGCTCGGCGCGGCGTCGGTGCTCGCTGAGCAGCCGGAGTTTTCCGGGGCCGACCGGCTGCGCCGGCTCATGGCGCTCACGGAGACGCCCCGGGAGCTCGGCGAGGCGATTCGCAAACGCTCACAGCAGCCCGGCATCTCGATCACGATCGGCTCCGAGCACGACGATCCGCGGCTGGAGGATTTCACGGTCGTCACCTCGGAGTACCGGATCGGATCGCTCACCGGCGTCATCGGCGTGATCGGTCCCACGCGGATGCCGTACGAGAAGGTGATCTCGCTCGTGAGCCACACCTCGCAGCTCCTGAGCGACCTGCTCGACTGACCGCATACCCATGGCTGACTATTACGCGACGCTCGGCGTGGCGCGCACGGCGTCCGACGACGAGATCAAGAAGGCGTATCGCAAGCTCGCGATGACGTATCACCCGGACCGCAACAACGGCTCGAAGGAAGCCGAGGAGCGGTTCAAGGAGATCACGGAAGCGTACGACGTGCTGCGCGAGCCGCAGAAGCGCGCCGCCTACGACCGCTACGGCGAGGCGGGGCTTCGCGGCGGCGGCGCGGCGGGCTTCCATCACGTGGATCTCTCCGAGGCGCTCGGCATCTTCATGCGCGACTTCGGCGGCTTCGCCGGGTTCGAGGAGATGTTCGGCGCCGCCCGGGGCGGCGGCGGGGGCGGTCCGCGCTCGGGGGCGGATGTGAAGGTCACCGTGCCGCTCTCGCTCGCCGAAGTCGCGTCGGGCATCGATAAGAAAATCAATATTAAACTTCTCGATCCCTGCGACCGCTGCGAGGGCTCGGGGGCCGAGCCGGGAACGTCCTCGCAGGTCTGCCCCACCTGCTCGGGGTCGGGCGAGGTGCGGCGCGCGCAGCGATCGTTCTTCGGGCAGTTCGTCACGGTCGCGCCGTGCCCCAACTGCCGCGGCGAGGGCCGGATCATCTCGACGCCGTGCAAGAAGTGCCGGGGCGAGGGGCGCATGCGCGGTGAGCACGAGCTGAGCGTGCAGATTCCGGCGGGCGTCGCCACGGGGCAGTACATGACGCTCCGCGGCGTCGGCAACGCGGGCACCCGCGGCGGTCCGCGCGGCGACGTGCACGTGCTGTTCGAGGTCGCCGAGGATCCGCGGTTCGAGCGCGACGGCGAGGATCTCTACACCGAGCTCCTCGTCACGTACCCGCAGCTCGTGCTGGGCGCCGACGTGAGTGTGCCGACCGTCACGGGGCACGTGATGCTCACCATCCCCGCCGGCACGCAGAGCGGGCACGTGTTTCACCTGCGCGGCAAGGGCCTGCCGCGGGTGAACGCCGGCGGCAGCGGCGACTTGCACGTGCGGGTGCAGCTCTGGACGCCGGAGCGCGTGACCGAAGAGGAGCGCACGCTCGTCGAGCGCCTCGCCGAGATCCAGCCCGGCGTGCCCGCGGACGGCCGCGGCAAGGGCTTCTGGGCGAAGATGAAAGAAGCGCTCGGCGCGTGAGCGATCGCGCGAGCTGGGTCACGGTTCGCGTCCATCCGGGCGCGGACGTCGAGGCGGTCACCGCGGCGTTGTTCGAGGCCGGCGCGCAGGGCGTGCAGGAGCTTGGCGACGCGCTGGTGACGCACGTGCCGGACATGGACACGGCGAACGCGCTCCTCTGCGCCGCGCTTGCCGCGAGTCCCGCGGCCCGCGTCGAGACCGAGCCGCTGCCCGACGTCGACTGGAGCGAGCAGTGGAAGCGCGGCATCGGCGCGCAGCGGCTGGGCGCCCTCACCGTCGCGCCGCCGTGGCTCGCCGAGGGGCTCGACCCCGCGGCGAGCATCATCATCGAGCCGGCGATGGCGTTCGGCACGGGCGAGCACGCGACGACGCGCGGCGTCGTACGACTTCTTCAATCAGTGATCCATAATGGCGACCGCGTCGCCGATCTCGGCGCGGGGAGTGCCGTGCTGTCGATCGCCGCGGCGAAGCTCGGGGCCGCGCACGTCGCCGCGATCGAGCTCGATCACGACGCGATCGCGAACGCCGAAGAGAACGTCGCGCGAAACGGCGTCGCGGACCGGGTGGTCGTGATCGAAGGCGATGCGGCCGTCCTGCTGCCGCTCGTGGCGCCGGTGCGCGTGATCACCGCGAACATCATCTCCTCCGTGCTGAAGGAACTGCTCCCCGTGATGCGCGACGCGCTCGCGCCCGGCGGCGCCGCGATCCTGAGCGGCATTCTGCGGGACGAGCGGCCGGAGATGCTCGAGGCCCTCGAGGCGGGCGGCTGGCGCATCGTGGCGGAAGACTCCGAGGACGCCTGGTGGAGCGCCACGATCGCACGCCGGTAGCGACGTTCTTCGCCGAGTCCGCGATCGCGCCGGCCGAGCCGATCGTGCTCGGCGAGGCGGCCGCGCATCACGCGCGCGTGAAGCGGCTCGCCATTGGTGATCCCGTGGTCGTGACCAACGGAGCTGGCACGCGCGGCGTGGGCGAGATCGCCGCGCTGGATCGCCAGCGGCTCACGGTGCGCATCGGACCGACGACGGAGATCCCGCGCCCTTCGCCGATTCACCTGTGCGCGCCCGTCGCCGACCGCGACCGGATGCTCTGGCTCGCGGAGAAGGCGACCGAGTTGGGTGTGGCATCGTGGCGCGCCGTGCGCTTTCGCCGCTCGATGAGCGTGTCGCCGCGCGGCGAGGGCAGCGCGTTCACCGAGAAGGTGCGCGCGCGCATGCAGTCGGCGCTCGAGCAGTCGGGCGGCGCGTGGATGCCGGAGATTCTGCCTGACGTGCCGGTGGACTCGCTGACGCTGGGTGACGAGCAGATGGGCATGTTGCTCGACGCGGGCGGCGAGCCGATCGGCGAGCTCGCGCCGCAGTCACCGTTGCGCGAGCCGCTGGTCCTCATCGGCCCGGAAGGTGGCATCGAACCGGCGGAGCGCGAGCGGCTGCTGGCGGCGGGGTGGGTGCCGGTGCGACTTGCACCGGCGACGCTGCGGTTCGAGACTGCCGGCATCGCAGCGCTCGCGGTCTTGCGCGCGTCTAGTCTGAGAACCACGGGAGACATGCATGGCTGACGACTGCCTCTTCTGCCGGATCCTGCGCAAGGAGATTCCGGCGACGATCATCTTCGAGAACGACCGGTACGTGGCGTTCCGCGACATCAACCCGCAGGCGCCGCTGCATGCGCTCGTCATTCCGCGCGAGCACGTGTCCTCGCTGAACGAAGCGACGGACGCCGGATTGATAGGGGGGCTGTCGCTCGTGGCGGCTCAGCTCGCGAAGCAGGAGGGCGTCGCGGAATCGGGGTACCGCACCGTGATCAACACCAACCGCGACGCCGGCCAGACCGTATTCCACGTGCACCTGCACCTGCTCGGCGGACGCGCGCTGGGCTGGCCGCCTGGGTGAGAGGCGGACTGTTGCTTGACAGCCCTTCCGGTGGCCACATAAGTTAAATGGCTCTTTACACTTAACTGGCGCACAAACGCCTCGAAGGGGGGAGAACCAGTTTGTCGGAAGTCATCATCCACGACGATGAGAACTTCGAGCGCGCGCTCAAGCGCTTCAAGAAGAAGTGCGAGAAGGCGGGGATCCTCTCGGATCTGCGCAAGCATCGGCACTACGAGAAGCCGAGCGAGCGTCGGAAGCGGAAGCTCAACGCCGCGATCCGGAAGAACCGTCGCAGCCGCCACTCGTAATGGCCCCGTTGCTTGCGCGGCTGCAAGACGACCTCAATGCCGCCCGAAAGTCGCACGACAAGCCCCGAGTGCTTCTGCTCGGGACGATCATCTCTGACGTCAAGAACCGTGAGATCGAGCTGAAGCGCGACATCACGGACGAGGACGCCGTCGACGTGCTGCGGCGCGGGATCAAGCGCCGGCGCGAATCCATCGAGATGTACGAGAAGGGCGGCCGCACCGATCTCGCGGCCACGGAGAAGGCGGAGGTCGAGATGTTGAGTGCGTACCTCCCGGCGGGCGCGAGCGAGGTTGAGATCCGCGCCGCGGTGGTCGCCGCGATCGACGCTGGCGCGAACAACGTGGGCGCGGTCATGGGGAAGGTCATGGCCCAGTTCAAGGGACGCGCCGAGGGCGGGACGATCAACACCATCGTTCGTGAGGAATTGGCCGCGCGCGCGGGCCGGCCAACCTGAACGACGGAGCACTCGCCGATCGCAGCGTGAAGACGTTCGTCGCGGCACCTCGAACAACCCGGACTGGCGACCCCCTTCGCGCGTCCGGGTTTTGCCGTTTTCCTCGATGATGAACTCTCACGCTCTCACGGTTCTCGAATTCGCGCGCGTGCTCGACGTGGTCGCGGGGCACGCGACGTCGGACCTCGGCGCCGCGCGCGTCCGTGCGCTGACGCCGCAGGGCGATCGTGCCTGGCTCGAGAGCGAGCACGCGCGCGTGGCCGCGATGCGGGCGGCGATCGGCGGCGACGAGCCGTGGCGCCCCGCGCCGATCCCCGATCTCACGGGCCCGCTCACGCGGCTCCGCGTCGTCGGTGCGCTCTGGACCGGCGCCGAGCTGACCGCGGGCGCCACGCTGCTCCGGTCGTCGCGCACCACGCAGGTGGCGCTCCGCGACCCCAAGCGGCAGGCAGCGATCCGTGCATTCCTGGCCGGGCTGCTCGACGCGCTGATCTCGGCGCCGGCGCTCGAGGACCTCGTCGTACGTTCGATCCTGGACGACGGCACCGTGAAGGACGATGCGTCGCCGGCGCTGCGGCGCATTCGCCGCGAGCTCCGCGCCGCCCAGGGCGAGCTCATTCGCATCCTCGAACGTGAGATGGCCCGGCTCGAGCCGCATCACCGCGTCGCCGACATGTCCGTCACGGTGCGCAACGGCCGATACGTGATTCCCGTGCGGCGCGAGGCCCGCATCGCGTCGGGCGCGATCGTGCACGACACGTCGGCGAGCGGCGCCACGCTGTTCGTCGAGCCGCCCGCCGCGGTGGAATTCGGCAACCGCATGCGCGAGCTCGAGTCGGACGAGATCGAAGAGGTCGAGCGGATCCTGCGCGAGATCACCGATGAGTTCCGGCCGCGCCGCGACGAGATCATCGGCGCGCTGGAGGCGCTCGTCGCGCTCGACGCGCTCTACGCACGCGCGCGGTTCGCCGATGCGTACGCGTGCGCGCCCGCGACGCTCGTACCGGCGCGTGAGGGGTTCGCGATCCGAAATGGTCGTCATCCGCTGTTGCTCGCGCAGGGCGCCGACGTCGTGCCGTTCGACCTCGAGATGCAGCCCGGCGAGCGCACGCTTCTCGTCTCGGGTCCCAACACCGGCGGCAAGACCGTGCTGCTCAAGGCGCTCGGACTCGTTTCGGCGCTCGCGCAGAGCGGCGTTCCGGCGCCCGTCGGGCCCGAGAGCCGCATCGCCATCTTCGACGACGCGTTCGCCGACGTCGGCGACGAGCAGTCCATCGAGGCGAGTCTCTCCACGTTCAGCGCGCACCTCAAGAACCTCGCGGAGATTCTGCGCCTCGCCACGCCCGATTCGCTCGTGCTCGTGGACGAATTGGGCTCCGGCACGGACCCGATCGAAGGCGCCGCGCTCGGCTGGGCGATTCTCGAGGAGCTCACGACGCGCGGATCGCTCACCGTCGCGACCACGCACCTCGGCACGCTCAAGGAGCTCGCCACGCACGTCCCCGCCGTCGTCAACGCGTCCTTGCAGTTCGACGCGGTGGCGCTCGAGCCCACGTACCGATTGATCAAGGGCATTCCAGGCCGATCGTACGGCATCTCGATCGCGCGGCGGCTGCGATTGCCCGAACACGTGGTGCATCGCGCGGAAGAGCGGTTGCCGCAGCAGGAGCGCGACGTGGCGGCGCTCATCGAACAGCTCGAGCGGCGCGAGGAAGAGCTGAACCAGCGCGAGAGTGAGACGGCGAAGATCCTCGAGGATGCGCGCGCTCGCATGGCAGACATCGCCCGACGCGAGCGCAACGTGCGCGAGCGCGAGCGGCTCGCCGAGCGACAGTCGCGCCAGGACGCGCGACGCTATCTGCTCGATGCGCGGGCCGAGATCGAGCGGACGATCAAGTCGCTCAAGGCCCAGAGCACCGAAGCCGCGGACGACGCCGCGCGGGAAGCGCGCCGCCGCGCCGAGGAGCTGGTCGCGCGGCAGAACACGGAGCTGGAGCGCCTCGATCGCGAGGAGGCGAACGTTCGGCGTCGCGGAACCGCCGCGGCGCCCCGCGCCAGCGAGCCGGTCGCGGTGGGCGACACGGTGGAAGTCGGCACGGTCGGCGGAAAGCTGGGGCGCGTGCTCGAGCTGCGCGACGGCGACGCCGTCGTGGCCGTGGGCGCCATCAAGCTGACCGTTCCGCGCAAGTCGCTCGCGCGCTCCGAGCAGCCGATCGCGACGGAAGCGGCCGGGACCTGGACAGGCGATCTTCCCGAGGTGCACGTTCCAACGGAGATCGACCTGCGCGGGATGCGGCCCGACGAGGCCGAAGCCGAAGTGCTGCAGGCGCTCGACGACGCGGTGCGCGCCGATCTCCGCTCGCTTCGCATCATTCACGGAAAGGGAACCGGGGCATTGCGCGACCGCGTCGCCGAGATGCTGCGCAAGGACACGCGCGTTCGCGCGTTTCGCCTGGGCGCGTGGAACGAGGGCGGCGCCGGTGTGACGGTCGCGGAGCTCGCGTGATCCCGGACGAGATCGTCGAGCGCGTTCGCGAGGAATCCGACGCGGTTTCGATCATCGGCGAGTTCGTGAAGCTCAAGCGCGTCGGCAACAGCTTCCGTGGCCCGTGTCCGTTCCACCACGGCAAGAATCCCAATTTCTCCGTCACCGATCGGGGGTATCACTGCTTCAAGTGCGGTGAATCGGGGAGCGTCATCACGTTCGTGGAGAAGCACCTCGGCCTCGATTTCGTCGAAGCGGTGAAGTGGCTCGGCGCGAAGGCGGGGATCGATGTGACCGAGGTGCGCCGGCGCCCCGAGGAGCGCGACCACCGCGAGCCGTTGTGGGAAGTGAACGCGAGCGCCGCCGAGTTCTTCCGCCGGCAGCTCTGGGAATCGCCCGCGGGAAAAGTCGCGCGCGAGTATCTCGCCGGGCGCGGGCTGTCGCGCGACGACGCGGAGCGGTTCGGGCTGGGGTACGCGCCGCGCGACCTCGCGGCGATGCGCGGCGCGCTGCACGCGCTCGGGTTCGACGACGCGCGCCAGATCGCCGCCGGCGTGCTCCTCGTCCGCGAGGACAATCCGGAGCCGCGCCCCCGATTCCGCGACCGACTCATGTTCCCGATCTATGACGTACACGGGCACATCGTGGGCTTCGGCGGCCGGGTGCTCGGCGATGGCGAGCCGAAGTACCTCAACTCGGCCGAGTCCGAGCTCTTTGCCAAGCGGCAGCTGCTTTACGGACTGAACTGGGCCAAGCAGGCGATCCGCAAAGCCGACCGGCTGGTGATCGTCGAAGGCTACTTCGATGCGATCCGACTGATGCTCGCCGGAATCAACGAGGCCGTCGCACCCCTCGGCACCGCGCTCACCGAGCAGCAGGCGCAGCTGATTCAGAAGTACACGAAGAACGTCTTTCTCCTCTACGACAGCGACCAGGCGGGGCTCAAGGCGACCTTTCGATCGGGCGACGTGCTGCTGGCGCATGGGATTTCGGTGCGCGTGATCACGCTGCCGGAAGGCGAGGACCCCGACACCTACGTGGCGAAGGCGGGCGCGGAGGGCTTCGAGCGCGCCGCCGCGGCGTCGGTCGACATCTTTGATCGGAAGATTCAGATTCTCGAGCGCGGCGGCTGGTTCGCCGATCTCCGGCGCAAGCGCGAGGCGGTGGACAAACTGCTCCCCACCATCCGCGTGACGAGCGACGAGATCACGCGCGACTTGTACATCGCGCGCACGAGCGAAGCGGCGGGCGTCTCGCGGGAGATGCTGCTGCGTGAGCTGTCGGCCGCGCCGCGCGGGCGTCGGTCGGCAGCGCCCCCGCCGCCGGAGCCCGAGTCCGAGCCCGAGCTGCACGTGCGGCGTCAGGATCGGCGCGCCAACTACCGGGTGCGCGGCGCGCGGGCCGAACGTGAGCTGGTTCGCATGCTGCTGCACCAACGGCGTTATGTTGAACCAGCGGCAGAAAAGTTGGGCGCCGAGATGTTCGCGGATCCCGTGTACCGAGCGATCTTCGCCGCGATCGCGACGCACGACCCCGAGGCACCGGTCGACGAGATCGCGGCGGAGCTGGACGAGGAGGCGACGGCGGAGCTGCAGTCGCTGCTCGAGGAGAACGGTGGGCTGGACCGCGCGGAGGAGACGATCGACGGCAGCATCAACGCCTTGCTCTCGCGGGATCTGGACAAGCAGCTTCGCGAGATCGACCGCCTGCTGCCCCTGGCGGAGTCGTCGAAGAAGGACGAGTTGATCCGCGAGAAGACGAAGTTGACGGCGGAGATGCAGGCGCTGGGACGACCGCGGTGGAAGGGCTTCGGCCCGATGAGAGATTGACTTCAATCGTGTGGAGGGAGTTCGTGCATCCAGACGTTGCAGCGTTGCTCGCGGTGCAGGACGATGACGTTGCCATTCACCAGCTCGAGACGCGGTTGGCCGAGCTCATGCCGCGGCTCGAGCAGATGTCGCGCGAGCGCGACCGAGCAGCGGCCGGACTGGCCAGTGCGCGGCAGACCGCGGACGCCGAGGAGAAGCGTCGCCAGGAGGTCGCGGCGCGCGTCGCGCAGCACAAGAGCCTGCAGGAGAAGCATCAGGCCGCGCTCAACAGCGTGACCTCGATGCGCGAGGCGACCGCTGCCACCGCACAGCTCGAAGCCGCGAAGCGGATGATCGACGAGGACGAGCGAGAGCTGGCGCTCATCGGCCAGCGGGTGGTGGAAGCCAACCATCAGGTGGACGAGCGGGAGCAGCGGCTCCAGGAGCTCGAGGCGGCGCAGCGCGAGGCGCGCGAATCGCTCGCCGCGGATCAGAAGGAGCTCGAGGGCCAGATCGCCAGCGCGCGCAAGGTTCGCGAGGAGAAGGCCAGGGCCGTGCCGCGAAACCTGCTCAGCCGCTACGAGCGCATCCGCTCGCGCAAGCGCGTGCACGCGGTGTTCCCGCTCCGCGGCGCGTCGTGCAGCCATTGCGACACGATGATCCCGCTGCAGCGCCGGAGCGTGATGACGGGCACCGGCGCGACGGAGATCTGCGAAGGCTGCGGCGTGATGTTGTACGCGGCGGAATGATGTTGTTGGTGCGGTGCGCGCGATCTAGGTTTCGCGCGTGACCGTTACCGCCGTTCGCGCGCGGCCGCGCGCGCGCTGGCTGCTCCCTGCCGAACCGAATCCCGCCGACGTCGCGCGGCTGCAGCAGGAGCTGCAGCTCCCGGCGCCGATCTGCCGTCTGCTCGCGACGCGCGGGCTCGCCGCGCCGGATGAAGCGAAGGCATATCTGCGGCCGCGCATGGACCAGCTGCACGAGCCGAACTGCCTCGCCGACCTCGATCGCGCGGTCGAGCGACTCGTGCACGCGTTGCGCGAGAACGAGATCATCCTCGTGCACGGCGACTACGACGTCGACGGCATCTGCTCGACCACGCTCACCGTGCGCACGCTCCGCGCGCTCGGCGGCCGGGCGATTCCGTTCATCCCGCGCCGTCTCGAGGATGGCTACGATCTGACCGCCGCCGGCGTGCGCGCGGCACGCGAAGCCGGCGCCAGCCTGGTCGTGACCTGCGATTGCGGCACGAGCGCGTTCGGCCCCGTCGCCGAGCTGCAGGCGGCCGGGATCGACGTGATCATCACCGATCACCACCTGCCAGGCGGCCCGCTGCCGCCGGCATTCGCGATCCTCAATCCCAAGCGGCCCGGCTGCTCCTCGCCCGACAAGGATCTCGCGGCAGTTGGCGTCGCGTTCAAGCTCGCGCTCGCCCTGACCCGCGCCGTGGGCGGCAACGAGAATGTCGTCTACGGTATGCTCGACCTTGTGGCGCTCGCGACGATCGCCGACGTCGCGCCGCTGCGCGGCGAGAATCGCGTGCTCGTGCGCTACGGGCTCAAGCTGCTGAACGACACGCAGCGCCCCGGATTGCGGGCGATGATCCGCGCCTCGGGCCTCGAGGGCAAGCCGCTCACCGCGGGGCGGGTCGGATTTATTCTCGCTCCGCGACTAAATGCCGCCGGCCGCCTCGGGAGCGCGCTTCGCGGGGTGGAGCTCCTGATGGCGCCCTCGGACCAGGCGGCCAACCCCATCGCCCGCGAGCTCGAGGAGCTCAACGCGCGCCGCCAGGAGCTGGACCGCGCGACGCTCGAGCGCGCCCGCGAGCTCGTGCTCGCGATGGATCTCGCCAACACCTTCGGCATCGTCGTCGCCGAGCAGGGCTGGCACGCCGGCGTGATCGGGATCGTCGCGTCGCGCCTCGTCGAGGAGTTCGGCCGCCCGACCGTGCTGATCGCGCTCGACGGCGCGGAGGGAAAGGGATCGGGACGATCGATCACCCCGTTCGATCTGCACTCCGGTTTGAAGGAGTGCTCGGACCTGTTGCTGCGATTCGGCGGCCATCGCTCGGCGGCCGGCGTGACCATCGCGGCCGAGCGCGTCGCGGAGTTCGCGGCGCGATTCAATGCGGTCGCCGCGGCGCGGCTCACGCCGGATGATCTCGTGCCCGAGCTGCGCGTCGACCTCGAGCTGCCGCTCGAGCAGGCGGACGAGGAGTTGGAGGCGCTACTCCGGCACGTCGAGCCGTGCGGCGTCGGCAATCCGTCGCCGCTGTTCGTGGCGCGCGGTGTCACCGTCGCCGCGCCGCCGCGCGCGATCGGGAAGGACGGCCTCAAGGTGCTCGTGGAGGCGAACGGCCGGCAGCTCGTCGCGATCGGGTGGGGCATGGCGCCGCGCATTCGAGAGCTCGACGTGGGCGCGGCGATCGACATCGCGTACCGCCTCGAGCGCGACGAGTGGAACGGCGAATCGCGACTGCAGGCGCGCCTCGCCGATTTTCGCGCCTGAGCATGCGAATCATCGCGGGCCGCTGGCGCGGGAGACGGATCGACGCGCCGCCCGGTGACGCCGTGCGGCCGACCGGCGACCGCGTGCGCGAAGCGTGGATGAGCATCGTCAACCCCGAGCTCCCCGGCGCCAAGGTGCTCGATCTGTTCGCCGGATCGGGGGCGCTCGGGCTGGAAGCGCTGTCCCGCGGCGCCGAGCACGTGGACTTCGTCGAGTCGGCGCCGCGAAGCATCGCGACCATTCGTCGCAACGCCGAGCTGCTGGGAGCGGAGGGCGGCTTCGTCATCCATCGCGCCGACGCGCTGCGCTTTCTCGACGCGCTCGCGCCGCGGGCGTACGACGTCGCGTTCGCCGATCCGCCGTACGATCTCGGGCTCGCGACCGCCGTCGCCGAGCGCTGGCTCGCGGTGCCGTTCGCCGGCGTGATCGGCATCGAGCACCGCGCCGACGAGCGGCTGCCGGACGGCGGCGATCGCCGGAAGTACGGCGGCACGGTGATCACGTTCTACCGGGCGGCGTAGACGATGAGCGGCGCGGGGGCGACGGGACCGGACTCGACCGTGTATAGTTCCACCATGCGCATCGCCATCTACGCCGGCAGCTTCGATCCCATGACCCGCGGTCATGAGGATCTCATGCTGCGCAGCCTCGAGTTCGTGGACCGGCTGATCGTCGCCGTCGCGACGAATTCGTCCAAGCAGCCGCTGTTCACGATCGACGAGCGCGTGGAGATGATTCGCGCCGCGATGGGCGACCAGCCGCGCGTCGAGGTGAAGAGCTTCGGGGGCCTGCTCGTCGACTTCGCGCGCGAGCAGGGGGCGGATCTGCTGATCCGCGGGCTGCGAGCCGTGAGCGATTTTGAATATGAGTATCAGATGGCGCTCATGAACCGGCATCTCTCGCCGACGCTCGAGACGGTGTTCATGGTCCCGTCGCTCGACACGACGTACATCAGCGCGAGCCTCGTGCGCGAGATCGCGCGCTTCGGCGGCGACGTGTCCAATCTGGTGCACCCGGTCGTCGCGGCGGCGCTCCGCGCGAAGCTCGCTCCAAAATGAGCTTCCTGGCCGACGTCGAGGCCCGGGCCGCCGCGTCCATCCGCCGGATCGCCTTTCCCGAAACCGCCGACGAGCGCACGCGCGCCGCGATCGCCGAGCTGGCAGGGCGCGGCATCGTGCGGCCTGTCGCCATTCTCGACCCCGCCGCGCCGGGAACGCACGACGCCGTGCGCGCGCTCGGCGTCGAGACGTGCGATCCGCGCGAGGATCCGTTCGCCGAGCGCGCCGCGGCGTCGCTCGCCGAACGGCGCGCGAGCAAGGGGCTCACAAAAGAGCAGGCGAGCGCACTTCTCCACACGCCGCTGTTCTACGCCGACGCGCTCGTCGCCGACGGACAGGTGGACGGGTGTGTGGCGGGCGCGACACACACGACGGGAGATGTCCTGCGCGCGGCGCTCTGGCTGGTCGGCCCGCAGCCCGGTGTTCGCACGATTTCCAGCTCGTTCTACATGGTGGTGCCGCCGTTTCGCGGCCCCGAGCCGGAAGTCCTCACGTTCACCGACTGCGCGGTGGTCCCGTATCCCACCGCGCGGCAGCTCGCGGACATCGCCATTGCCGCGGCCGGCGATCGCGTGCGCATCGTGGGCGATGAGCCGCGCGTCGCGTTTCTGTCGTTCAGCACCAGGGGGAGCGCCGAGGGACCGTCGATCGACGCGGTGCGCGCCGCGGTCGAGCAGGTCCGCGCGGACGCGCCTCACCTCGCTGTGGACGGAGAATTGCAAGGAGATGCAGCGCTCGCCAGCGTGGTGGCCGCCCGCAAGGCGCCGGGCAGCCCCGTTGCGGGCCGAGCGAACGTACTCGTGTTCCCTTCGCTGGACGCCGGGAACATCGCGTACAAGCTGGTCCAGCGTCTTGCCGGCGCGAGCGCCGTGGGCCCGATCGTTCAGGGTTTGCGGCGTCCCTGCAGTGATCTCTCGCGCGGCGCGGTCGTCGATGACATTATCCATGTGGCGGCCATCACCGCGCTCCAGGCGGCGAGCGTCCCGATGGCAATGAACGAGTCTCGCTAGGAGAGTACGACATGAGCTTCTCGATCAAGAAAGACGGAG
>DASZUN010000155.1:0-3193 GCA_035547615.1 Gemmatimonadaceae bacterium
GAGAAGACCGCGCCGTACCTGCACGACGGGTCGATCTCGTCACTGCCGACCATGATCCGCATGATGGGGCAGCACCAGCTCGGCGTCACGCTCACCGAATCACAGGTGCGCGACATCCGCTCGTGGCTGCAGTCGCTCACGGGCGAGATTCCGGTGAGCTACATCGCGTTTCCACAGAGCCCGCGGCCGGTCGGTCCGTGAGTCTGTGAACACGAAAACGCGGCGGGTGGGCTGTGCGCCCACCCGCCGCGTTTCGTTTCGGCTCAACCGTCGATGCGTTCCGCGGGCCGAACGCTGAACGGCTGCGTGTAGCTCTTTCCGTTCACCGTGAGCTTCGCGGTGAAGTTGCCCGAGAGCATCACCGCGCCGCCACGGCCGCGCCCCCGCCCGCCGCCGGCGACCGGCGTCCACACCACGCGGTGCATGCCCGCGCTCGCCGGGAGCGGCTCCGGTGTCGTCTGCCAGAGCGGAGACACATTCGGGATGCCGCCGCCCCGCCCGCCGCGGCCGCCGCCTCGTCCGCCGAACGCCGGCTGCTGCTGCGCGTTCGGATCGCTCGAGAACGTGCGCAGCACGTTGCCGCCCGCGTCCAGAATCTGGACCGTCACCGGCGTCGTCGCGCTGTCGCGCAGATAGTAGTCGATGTACGCGCCGTCCGGCGGATTGGGCGCCTGCGGCTCGTCCTTCTGCAGCGGCGTGCCGTTGTCGCCGCCCTGCACGTAGGTCAGTGCGTCAGCCGGCTTGAAGAGGATCGCCTCCTCGTTGGCCATCGCCGGCGTGAGCTGGCGCAGCGCGCTGATATCGTCGACCACCCAGAAGCCGCGCCCGTGCGTCGCCACGATCAGATCGTTGCCGTAGATCTGGAAATCGCGATTCGACGTCGCCGGCAGGTTCTGCTGGAACGGCTGCCAGTGGTCGCCGTCGTCGAACGAGATGAACACGCCGCGCTCCGTGCCCGCGAACAGCAGGCCCTGCCGCGCGGGATCCTCACGCACCACGTGCACGTACACGCCGGCGGGCAGCCCCGTGGTGATCCGCTGCCACGTCTTGCCCATGTCGCGCGTGCGATAGATGTATGGATCGAAATCCTGGAGCTGGTGGCGATCGACGCTCGCGTACGCCGTGTTGTAGTCGAAGTGCGAGGCCTCGATCGTCGTCACGCGGCTCCACGACGTCATCGCGCTCGGCGTCACGTTCTGCCACGTCTTGCCGTCGTTCGTCGTGAGCTGGATGAAGCCGTCGTCCGTGCCGATCCACACCATCGGCACGAGCAGCGGCGACGGGGCCACGGTGTAGATCACGCCGCGCTTGGCATTGCGGTCCGTGTCCTCGGCCGTGGCCGCGTCGAGCGTGGAGGGCACGCCCGGGTCCGGCCGCGTGAGATCGGGCGAGAGCTTCTTCCAGGTGCGCGCGCCGTCGGTGCTTTTGTACAAATACTGACTAGCATAGTATAAAGCCCGCGGATCCGCCTGCGAGAGCACGAGCGGCTGCGTCCAGTCGGCGCGGTCGTCGCCCTGCGTCACCGGGCTCGTGGTGCCCGGGATCGGCGCGTTGGCGCCGAGGTCGAACCGCGAGCCCGTGCCGCCGTAGATCACGCCGGGGTGCAGCGGATCGCCCGCCGTCATGCCGCTCTCGCCGCCGGCGCCGATCGGCTCCCAGTCGCGCATCGAGATCTCGCCGAACTTCCCGCGCGAGCGCACCGCCACCGCGCCGGAATCCTGCTGCGCACCCGTCACCCAGTACGGCGACCGATAGTCGACCGACACGTGGTAGACCTGCGCCGTCGGCTGGTTGAGCCACGAGCTCCACGTCACGTCCTTCGGATCGTCGGCGCGCGCGTTGCGCGTGATGATCGTGCCCTGGTCGCTCGCCACGATCATCGTGTTCGGATCGTCCGGCGAGACCCACGGCTGATGGTAATCGTCGCCGCCCGGCGAGCCGCGCAGCGCGACCCATGAGTGGCCGCCGTCGCTCGAGCGCGAGACCGCGACGTTCGATACGTACACGCGGTTCGCGTCGTGCGGATCCACCGCCACGTGCTCGAAGTACCAGCCGCGGCCCCAGAGCGCCTGGTCCGACGACAGCTTGGTCCACGACGCGCCGCCGTCGTCCGACCGAAAGAAGCCGCCCTGATCGGGCAGCACGTCCATCACCGCGTACACGCGCTTCGGATCGCTCGGCGCCACGGCGATGCCGCTCTTGCCGATGTCCTTCGACGGAAGCCCGTTCGTGAGCTGCTTCCACGTGGTGCCGCCATCCGTGGACTTGTAGATGCCGCCGCCCGGTCCATTGGACGGGCGGTACGTGTACCAGGGCGGCCGCCGCGTGTTCCAGAGGCCCGCGTAGACGACGTTGGAGTTGGTCGGATCGATCACCACCTCGACGGCGCCGACGTTCTCGTCCTTGTAGAGCACCTTCTGCCAGGTCTTGCCGCCGTCGCGCGAGCGGAACACGCCGCGCTCCGCATTGGGCGCATACAAGTGCCCGATGGCCGCGACGAACACGACGTTCGGGTTCCGCGGGTCGACCGCGATCTTGCCGATGTGCTGCGTCTCGTCGAGCCCGACGTGCGTCCAGCTCTTGCCGCCGTCGGTGGTCTTGTACACGCCGTTGCCATAGCCCATCGAGTCGCGCAGCGTCGACTCGCCGGTGCCGACGTAGACCGTGTCGGGCGCGGACGGCGCCACGCACAGCGCCCCGATCGACGCCACGGGCTGTCCGTCGAACACGGGGAACCAGACGCGCCCCGCGTCGACGGTCTTCCACACGCCGCCGTTCACCGAGCCGAAATAGAACTCGTTCGGTCGGCCGTGCACGCCGCACACGGCATCGGTGCGGCCGCCGCGGAAGGGGCCGAGCATGCGCCAGCGCAGGCCGGAGAAGAGATCGGCGAGGGCCGCGTGGTTGGGGTGCTGGCCGACGCTCGTGAGCAGCGGCGCGGCGGCGGCCGCGGCCGGCGGCGCGCTCATCCAGGTGCGGCCGAGCGTCGGGCCGAAAACGGCGAGCGCGCCGCCGATCTGGCCGGCGCGCACGAAGAAGTTGCGTCGCGAGACCGCGGAATCCTCGGCGGCGTCGGGCGGCGGGGACGTCGGGGAATGATCTGCGGGCGGCGGGGAACGGTGCGCCACGGGAGCTCCTGGTGAAGGCGAGGACGTCAACGAGCAGTACTCGAATACCAGGAATGGGATGCTCG
>DASZUN010000156.1:0-22540 GCA_035547615.1 Gemmatimonadaceae bacterium
GTGTGTTGGCGCACGCAACCGTCCTGCGCCGCGCCGCGTTGCAGTGCAGTCTTGAAGCCAGCAGCATCACGCGCCGAGCGTGTCTCGTTACGCGACATCGCCTCGTCCGTCGTTCGAAAGGGGCGATGCGGCCTCGGCCGCATTCACCAGGACTCGACACACCAGGGACGTCATGAAGTCCACCGCGCTGCTCGTTCTTCTTCCCGTCGCGCTCGGCGGCTGCGCCAAGAAAGCCGACCCGCCGCAGATCCAGCTCACCGACGTCGGCTTCACCCTGCATCTGCCCCCCGCCATGCAGCAGGCGCTCGATGCCGCCGCGCCGGGCTTCCACACGATCCAGACGACGAGCTATCGCTCCGACGTCGCGCAGGCCGCCGCGGCCGCGGGCGGCGGACTCCCGGCACTCTTCGCCGCGATGGGCGACTTCGACCACGACGGCACCGAGGACGCGGTCGTCGAGGGCACCACGCCCTCCGATTCCTCGCTCCAGGTGATCGCGATCATGAACGGCGCCCATCCCAAGGCGATTCCCGTCGAGGAGATCGCGTCCTATGACGCCGACGCGGTCGGGATCTATCTCACCGCGCCCACCGGTGGCCGAAAGGGCGCGTTCCAGGTGGTCGCGTACCCGGATTCGTCGACGCTCTTCACCTACTCCGGCGGCAGCTTCTCGGGGACGAAGTTCGGAAACTGACGGCTAGTCGCGCCGAGACGCACTCTGCTGTAGTTTCTCGGCGCACTCGAATCCGTTGGAGGCCAAGTTTTGCGAAAACTTTTTGTCCCGCTCGTGCTGCTGGGCGCGTGCACGCAATCCACGCGCACGGCCGCGCCCGCACCGGCGCCGGAAGCCGTGCGACCCGCCCCCGCCCCCGCACCGGCGGAGCCGGCGAAGGAACAGGCCGGCCCCGGTGCGTACTCGCGCCCGAACGCCGATCCGTTTCCGAGCACGTACCAGCGCTTCCCGTCGCGTAGCACGCTGATCCGCAACGCGACGATCCTCACCGCCGCCGGTCCGGCGATCCACAACGGCAGCATCCTGCTCGAGAACGGCAAGATCGTCGCGATCGGCACGAACGTGCAGGCGCCGTCCGACGCGGTCGTGATCGACGGCACGGGCAAGTACGTGACGCCCGGCATCATCGACACGCACTCGCACATCGCGGCCGGCGCGGTGCCGGAAGATCAGGGCTCGCAGCTCAATGAAGTCAACGAGCTGACGAATCCCTCCACGCCGTACGTGTGGGTCGAGCACTCGGTGTGGCCGCAGGACCCGCAACTCCCGCGCACGCTCGCCGGCGGCGTCACCACGATTCAGGTGCTCCCCGGATCGGGCAACCTCTTCGGCGGCCGCAGCGTGGTGCTCAAGGTCGTGCCGTCGCGCACGGTGCAGGGGATGAAGTTCCCCGGCGCCAAGTACGGGCTCAAGATGGCGTGCGGCGAGAACCCGATGCGCGTGTACGCGGCGCGCGGTCCGTCGACGCGCATGGGCAACATCGCCGGCTACCGGTCGATGTGGATCCAGGCCGAAGCCTATCGCCGCCGCTGGGACAACTGGCTCGCCAATCCCAAGGGCGATCCGCCGGCGCGCGACCTCGGCCTCGAGACGCTCGCCGAAGCGCTGCGCGGCAACATCCTCGTGCACATGCACTGCTACCGTGCCGACGAGATGGCGCAGATGATCGACGTGTCGAAGGAGTTCGGCTACCACATCACCACGTTCGAGCACGTCGTCGAGGGCTATAAAATCGGCGACCTCCTCGCGGCGAACAACATCGGCACCTCGGTGTGGGCGGACTGGGGCGGCTTCAAGATGGAAGCGGCTGACGGCATCCGCGGCAACATGGCGCTGCTCGACCACGACGGCGTGCGCGTGATCACGCACTCCGACGACGCGTCGGGCGAGCAGCGGCTGACGCAGGAATCCGCGAAGGGCATGGCCGAGGGCAACCGCATCGGCGTGCCGGTCACGGAGGACGAAGCGATCAAGTGGAACACGATCAACCCCGCCTGGGCGCTCGGCATCGACGACAAGGTCGGCTCGCTCGTCGCGGGCAAGAACGCCGACGTCGTGCTGTGGAGCGGCGACCCATTCAGCGTTTACACAAAAGCCGAGAAAGTCTGGGTGGACGGCGCGATGCTGTTCGACCGCGACGACCCGTCCGCGCGCTGGCGCACGGATTTCGAGCTCGGATACGTGCCGATTCCGGCGGGAGGCAAGTGATGATGAAGACGACAATGCACGTCATCCCGAGCGAGCGCAGCGAGTCGAGGGATCTTCTGTCCCAAACGGGCAACACGACGGGCCGCGCGAGATTCCTCGCCGCGCTCGGAATGACAGCGCTTCTCACCGTCACCGCCACCGCCGCCCACGCCCAGACGATCGCCATCGTCGGCGGACGCGTGCTCCCGGTGAGCGGACCGGCGATCGACAACGGCACGGTGCTCATTCGCGACGGGAAGATCGCCGCGGTCGGCGCGAACGTGGCCGTGCCCGCCGACGCGCAGCGGATCGACGCGCGCGGCAAGACGGTCACGCCGGGCCTGATCGACGCCGCGACGGAGCTGGGCGTGCAGGAGATCGGTGCCGTGCAGACCACCGACGATTACAACGCGCGCGGCCGCGACTCGGTGTACTCGGCGTTCAAGGTGTGGGAGGGATTCAATCCCGCGTCGGTGCTCGTGACCGACGCTCGGCGCGGCGGCGTCACGACGGTGCTCGTCGGCCCGCGCGGCGGGCTCGTGAGCGGCCAGGCGGCGATGATGGAGCTCACCGTCGGCGCGCAGGATCCCAAGGCGATGGTGCTCCACGGGCCGGCGGCGATGTTCGCCTACTACGGCCCGGGCGAGGGCGTCGGCGTGCGGTCGCGCGGCGACGTGCTCAACAAGCTCCGCGCGCTGATCGCCGACACGCGCTGGTACGCCGCGCACCGCGCCGACTACGACCGCGGGGCCACGCGCCCGCTCGCCGCCGACCAGGCGGACCTCGAGGCGATGCTCCCGGTGGTGCAGGGGCGCGAGCCGCTCCTCGTCGATGCCGACAAGGCGAGCGACATCCTGCAGATGCTCGATTTCGCAAATAGTAATAAAATAAAACTCATCATCGCCGGCGGGGCCGAGGCGTGGGAGGTGGCTCCGCAGCTCGCCGCCGCGCACGTCTCCGTGGTCACCGGCGCGATGAACAACATCCCGCACACCTTCGCCGAGCTCGGCGCGCGGCAGGACAACGTGGCGCTGCTGCAGAAGGCGGGCGTGCCCGTGGCCCTGATCGGCAATGCCGGCGGCGGCGACGAGGAGGCGTTCAACGTCCGCAACATCCGCTACGAGGCGGGGAACGCGGTCGCGTACGGCGCCAACTGGGACAACGCCCTGCGCGCGATCACACTCACGCCCGCCGAGATCTTCGGCGTCGCGGATCGCGTCGGGTCGCTCAGCGTGGGCAAGGACGCGGACGTCGTGGTGTGGAGCGGCGACCCATTCGAGTTCGCCTCACAGCCCGAGCACGTGTACGTGCGCGGCAAGGAGGACACGACGCCCACGCGGCAGGATCTCCTCGAGCAGCGGTACAAGAACCTGCCGCCGAATTACCGGCGGCCGTAGCGGGGCAAGAGGTTGACGTGAGGGCGGGTGCGCACGAATCGGCTTCGTGTGCATCCGCCCTTTGTTCGTTTTACCGCGTCCCCCGCGGTCAATAAAGAACCCCTATCGACCAATCCAATAACTGATCTTCACCAGAAAGATGTTATCCGCCGGCGCCCGCAACAGCGCTTGCTCGTCGCGCCGGAGCTCGAGGTCCCCGAGCGGCACGGCATCCGAGCGCGTCTGCGTCCATACGAGATACGCCGTCGACCCGGACCGCCATTCCCAGCGCAGCACGCCCGTACCGCGCAGGCTTCTGAAATTGAAATTCGGATTCTGTAACGTGAACGCCGGCGCTGGTCCCGCGCCGTCAGGGTCGATGCTGTACGCTGATCCGTCCGGCGTCGCGGCGATCGTGCCCACGTCGCGGCCGTAGACCAGCTTCCGCAGTGCGCGCGGCGCCGCGAACTCCTCGAACTGGCTGTAGTCGCCGCTCGCGATCAGCGGCTGCGCGAACAGGTCCAGCGACAGTCCCGGCGTGAACGTCACGTCCGCCCGCGCCGTCATCGAGATCGTGCGCTGGTCGATGTGCGAGAACACGTATCGGTTGCCGTCGAACGCCGTCGCCGTCGGGTCGGCGATCGTCGCCACGTACTGATCCGTCGCCACGTTCCGATCGAACGACGGCCCGAGCGTCAGGTTCACGTTCGGCGCGGGGTGCACCGTCGCCGTGAGCGAGAGCGAGTTCTCGAACGCCCCCTCCGCGGTGCGCGAGAGGTTGATGTTCGTGCTGAACTGGAGCGGCAGCCGCGGATCGGTCGAGATGTTGGTCACGAAGGCATCGACCGCCGGACGGCCCACCACCGGCCCGCCGCGCGTCGCCCGGTCGTCGACCCCCTGGAAGATGTGCTCGGCCACCACCAGCACGTTCCAGTAGTTCAGCGTCTGCAACTGAATCACCGGCGTCACGTCCGTCTGCGTCACGTCGCCCTCGAAATTCGAGTAGCGCTCCGAGCCCAGCATCGCCGAGAAGGTGCGATACCAGCGCGTCGGCGTCGTGAACTGCGGCCCGAACGAGCCGTTGATCCACTTCCAATCGGCCTTCTGCTGGAACCCGAGATCGTTCGTCTCGAACCCGGGGCTCACCGAGGCGGCGTTCAGGTCGCCGGTCCACTGGCCGCCCTGCTTCGCGATCCGCGCGATCGCGCCATAGCCCGTGAGACTCGTCGCGCCGGCGTGGTAGGCGTCGGAGAAGAGGCTCGGGTGCGTCGTGCGATCGAACCGCTGAAAGTACCGCGCGGGCGACTGCTGCAGCTTGAGGATCGCCCCGCTGTCGCCCGCGACGCGAGACGCCGCGATCGAAGCGTACGCCTGCCAGTTGTGCTGATCCCAGTAGCGCTGCACGTCCACGCCGCCGACGTTCGCCGAGCGGGGCAGGAGGTCGGCGAGCCCTGGCGTCGTGATATCGCGATTCACCGACGTGAGCATCCCGCCCACGACCAGGTTGCCGTCGCTCGTCTGCTGCGTGACGCGCCCCACGAAATCGTTCGTCAGCGGCTCCACCGGCACGTCCTCTCTCGCGCCGGCGTTCGTCTGCACCTCGGCGCTCGAGCGGCCGGTCACCGCGTCCATCACGCCCACCGTGATTCCGCTCGGCGTGTGTCCGGTGATCTTGCCGGCGCCCAGGATCGTCGTGTTGTCCGGTACGTCGGCGTACGGGCCCGCGGCGTAGGCGAGCCCCGCGCCCTCCGGCGGGCGGCCGATGCGCCGGGAGTAGAAGAGATCGAGGCCCCGGCCGCAGTTGATGTTGCATCCCGGCTGCCCGAACGAGAACACGTTGCTCCCCTCCACGAAGAACGGCCGCTTCTCCGGGAAGAACGTCTCGTACGCGCTCAGGTTCACGACCGCGGGATCGACCTCCACCTGGCCGAAGTCCGGGTTCACCGTGGCGCTCAATGTGAAATTGCTCGTGAGCAGATACTTGAGGTCTCCGCCCACCCGCAGCGTCTGCTGGTGCGGGTGAAAGAACGGACTGCCCGTGTCGCCGCTCCCCAGCGACTTGGCCTGTCCCACCACGTACGGCAGCAGCTCGACCTTCTCCGGCGACTCGGCGATGCGCAGTCCCGTGAGGTCGCCGAAGAACGCCGGCCCGCCGTTCTGGTTCTGCCGCCAGAACGCCCACATGTCGCGCTCCTGCGTGCGCTGCACGATGCGGACGAGCTCCAGTCCCCAGGTCTGCACGGACTCGGGGTTGAAATGGAGCTGACTGAATGGAATGCGCAGCTCCGTCGTCCAGCCGAGCGAGTCGACGCGCGACGCGGTCTCCCACACCGGGTCCCACGATGCGTCGCCGTCGTACGAGTCGCCGCGCCACCCCGCGGGGTTCACGTCGAACTCCGCCTGGTGCAGGCGATCGTGGTACGCGTCGATCCCCACCCACAGCTCGTCGCTCTGCGGGTCGTCGTCGCGGCGGGCGAGCCGGTCGGTCACGCCGCGCGCGCCGAGCGGATCGTACATCCGCGCGCCCACGTACAGCGCCTCGTCGTCGTACAGGATGCGCACTTCCGTGCGCACGGTCGGCGCGGCCGCCTCGTTCGGGCGCTGCTGCGTGAAGTGCGTGATCGGGCGCGCGGCGGCCCACGCCGCGTCGTCCAGGCGGCCGTCGATCACGATCGGCGACGGTGCGCGCACCGCGACGGCGTGCGGCCGGGCGGCCGCGCCGTCATGGTTCGTGTCGGCGGCCTGCTGCGCGCGCGCGACGCCAGGAAGGATGGCGAACAGAGCGAACGCGAGCGCGCATCGAACCGCGCGACGATCCACACACGGCATATCCAACGAGTACGTCACCATCAATTTCGAAGTTCCAGCTCGGGTCGAAAGACAAAAGCCCGCCGCGCGTGGAGCGCGGCGGGCCCTCTTCCAACCTAGTATCCGTGCTTACTGCTTTGCCAGCGCGTCCGCCAACCTCGAGAGCAATGCGGCGTTCGCGGTGGTGATCTTCTTGCCCGACTGCGCCGAGAGCTCGTTCTGGAACGCGCCCCAGCTGCCATGCTGCAGCTTCACGCACATCGAGTTCGCCACGCCGGCGTTCGACACGAAGCGATCCACGAGCGCGCACAGGCTGCCCTGTGTCACGGATACCGTGAAGCTCGCCGTCGCCGACGCGCCGTTGCCCGCCACGTCCGTGGCGCTCGCCGAGTAGCCGTTCACGCCCAGCGCGAAGTCGTACGCGTTGCCGCTCACGGTCGCGCAGCTGTTCGTCGCGATGCCGGACAACGCATCCGTCGCCGAGCACGTGATCGCGACCGACTGGTCGACCGTGTACGCGCCCGTGTTGCCGGCGTAGGCAACGACCGGTGGCGTGCCGTCGCGCTTCACCGTGACCGAGCCGTGCGCGGTGAGTCCGCTGTTGTTCGTCGCCGTGCAGGTGTACGTCGAGCCGCCCACCGGCGTGTCCTGCGCGATCGTCGTCAGGCCGCAATTCACCTCCGAGCCCGCCGCGATGCCCGACTCGGGATCCGTCACCGACCACGTGATCGTCGGCGTGCCGCGATACCACGAATCGCCGCCCTGCGTGCCGCTCACCGTGCCCACGATGATCGGCGGCGTCGGATCCTTCACGCTGACCGACGTGTGCGCCGCCGCGCTGGCGCCGCCGTCCTTGTCGGTCACCGTGTACGTGATCGCGTAGCTGCCGAACTTGGGGTACGTGTGCGCCGCCGCGAAGCTGGTCGTGCTCGTCGCGACCGTCTGCGCCGCCGAGCCGTCGCCCCAGTTGATGCTCACCGACCACGGCGCGTCGTTGACGCCCGGATCGGTGAACGCACCCGTGAGCGTGTACGACTGGCCCATGTCGATCGTGCCCGGCGCGCTCGTCGCGGTATTCGTCGGCGGAACGTTCGTCACCGTCACCGTCGTGCCGGCGTTCACCGAGCCGCCCTTGCCGTCGTCCACCGTCACGTTCACCTGCTGCGTGCCGTTGTCGGCATAGGTGAGCGTCACGGTCGGAACGGTCGTCGTCGAATCGACGGTGCCGTCGCCGTTGACGTCCCAGCGGTAGCTGAGCGCGTCGTTGTCCGGATCGCTCGCCGTCACCGTGACCGCGACCGGCGCGCCTTCCGTCGTCGTGAACGAGCCGCTGAACGAGGCCGTCGGCGGCTGATTGGTGAGGATGTGTACCGTGGCGTCGGCGAAGCCCGTGAGGTTGCCGGGATCCTTCACCGTCACGCGCACCGTCGCGTCGGCGCTGAAGGTCGACGTGAACGTCGGGCCCGTCGCGTTGGGCTGCACGATACCGTTCACGCGCCACTCGTACGTCAGCGTGTTGAGCGGGTTGTCCGCATCCTGCGCGATCGCGGTGAACGTGGCCTGGCTCCCCGGCGCGCCGACGTACCCGGCCGGCGAGAGCTGGACCGTGGGCGCCGACTCGCACGCGTCGCCCACGCCGTTGCCGTTCGCGTCCGCCTGGTCGGCGTTCGATACGGTGGGGCAGTTGTCCGTCGCGTCGGGCACGCCGTCGCCGTCCTGATCGGCGACCGCGACCGACGTCACGAGGAAGTCCGGCCGCCAGTGGCCCGGGCAGGCGTTCGGGTACGACACGTCCACGTCGCAGATCTCGGCGACGCTCGTGAACGAGCCGATGTTCGCGAACAGCGAGTGCGCGCTGTTATAGAAGTTGCTCAGGCTCGCGTCCGTCGAGCCCTGCATCGTGGCATGGCCCGGATCGGTGATGTGCACGAGATCGAAGCCGCCGCCGTTCATGGCGTACGTCACGCCGGCATACGGCGCCACCGTCGGCAGCCAGGTGGCCGTCACGAGCGACGTCGCCGCGAGCAGCCCCGTCGACGAGCCGCCGAGGATCCAGCTCGATGCGCCTTTGAGCACCGTACACGGACCGCTGGTCGACGCATACGCGCTGCAGTGCTCGAAGTGCACGCCGGTGAGCGCGATGCGGCCGGTCGTCGCCTTGCCCCACACGTTCTTCGACTGGATGATGCCCTGATCGTAGCCCGCGGCATCGGGGATGTAGATCATGGCGAACTGCTGGAAGTCCGCGACCGTCGCCGATTCCCACTGCGCATCGTTCCAGTACGTGGCCGTGACGCCCGGAATGAGCGACTGCAGCGCGCTGCACACGCCGGTCGAGTTCACGTAGCACAGCACCTTCTTGTTGCTGCCCGGGAGGTAGTCGCGCAGCGCACCCTTCGCCTTGTTGAGCAGGCCGTCCTGGGTGCGCGCGATGACGTCCGCCGACGGCTCCATGTACCACTCGTGGTGGTCCATCGCCTTCCACTCCGCCTGCGTGAACGTCGCGCCCGAGGGCGTGACCACGAGGCCGTCGCGGATCTGCACGTGCTCGGCGGCGGTGGGGCTCACGCGCGGCGCGGTGTTGTCGCTGCACGCGACGAGGGCGACGGCAACGGCCGTCCAGGCGGCCGTTCTGGCCAGCGTTCGCAAGCCGGCAGCCGCCGGCATTGTCCGTGCGACATCGCGCGGACGTTTGGTTCGCATTATGTGTGCTCCGGTCGGTGGGGAGATGGCGCGGGTGGTCGCGCCGCGCGCAGTCTAACGTTTCCCGCCGCCGTCGAAATGGGCAGAAATGCCCATGCCCCCGGTCACGCTTTAAAGATTCGTGATGCCACGCCGGCGCGCCCGCGCACGCCGAGCTTGCGGAGCACGCGCTCCGTGTGATGGTGCACCGTGCGCACGCTGAGCTGGAGCCGGTCCGCGATGCGCTGATTGGAGTCGCCTTCGGCGATGAGCTGCGCGATCTCCACCTCGCGCGGCGTCAGCCGAAACGCCTCGGCGAGCGCCGCGGCGGTGCGCGGCGCGGCGGTGAACCGCACGGTGACGAGGACCGTGCGATCGAGATCGAACGCGGCGACCGGCACGAGCGACGCCGCGAGCTCGTAGCGCCCGGCCGGCGTGTCGACCGCGCCGCTCGCCGAACCGGCACCGGGCGCGGGTTCCTCGCCCCGTTGTGCCGACGCGCCGAGGACGCGCGCCATGGCGCTCGATTCGGCGATGACGCACGCCGCGTCGTGGGTGTCCGCGAGCGTCCGGGCGAGCCCGGGGCTCGTGGCGATCAGCGTTCCACAGCAGGTGAAGATGGCACAACCAGCGGCAATATCGTCGACCACACGCAGCAGCGCCGCCGCGTAGGCGTCCAGATCCGTCATCGGATACGTTCAACTGGTCCGGGGCGCGGCGCCGTTCGGGACGCCGCGGAGGGTGGGGAACAACGAGGGCGGAAGTCTAACGGTCCCCGGCCGCGCGCGCGAGGAACAGCGCCGGCCATCGCGCGCCTGCGCGGGCGCCGGGATCACCATCTACGGAAAAAGCAGTTGACAACGCGCCGCGCGCCCCGTATCCTACGGAAACTTCCGTAGAACGGAGCCGACGTGAGCGACATCTATTTTCCCCCCCGCGAGCTGGCCGTCATGAGCGTGCTCTGGCGACTCGGCTCGGCCACCGTGTCCGACGTGCGCGACGCGCTCGAGGAAGGCGAACGGCTCGCCTACACGTCCGTGCTCTCGGCGCTCCAGACGCTCGAGGAGAAAGGCTTTGTCCGCCACGAGCCCGAGGGCCGCGCCTATCGCTACTTCCCGACCATCGAAGCCGAGCGCGCCGGCGGCAGCGCACTCGCCCGCGTGCGCGACGCGATCTTCAACGGATCCGCCGAGCGCATGTTCGCCCAGATGGTCTCCGACAAGAAGCTGAGCCGCAAGGAGCTGCAGAAGATGCGCGAGCTCATCGCCAAGCGCCTGGGGGAGAAGCCATGATCGCCTGGATGCTCTACGCGCTCCTCGTGAGCGCGTGCCTGTTCGTCGCCGCGAGCGCCGCCGAGTGGCTGCTGCGCCTGCGGCGCATGCCGGTGCGCCTCGTGTGGATCACCGCCGCGCTCGGGTCGGTGCTCTTCGCCGCGATCGCGCGCTTCCGCCCGGTGCAAGCGCCGGCATCGGCCGGCGAGCCGGTCGATCCGTCGACGCTCGCGCTGCTCCAGTCGGGCATGCGCACCGTGCAGCAGTCGGTGCCTCCGTCGATCGACCCATATGTCGTCGCCGCGTGGACGCTCGCCGCGCTCGGCGTGATGCTCGCGTTCGCGGCCGCCTACCGCCGCATGCGCCGCGCGCAATCGGCGTGGCCCGCCGCCGACCTGCACGGCCATCGCGTGCGCCTGTCGTCCGACGTCGGCCCGGTCGTGATCGGCGTCGCGGCGCCGGTGATCGTCGTTCCGCGCTGGATCATGCGCCGGAGCCCGGCCGAGCAGCGGCTCATCGTGGAGCACGAGGCGTCGCACGTCGTCGCGCGCGATCCGCTGCTGCTCACGGCGGGGTGCGTGCTCGCCGCGCTCATGCCGTGGAATCCCGTGCTCTGGATGATGCTCTCCCGGCTCCGCCTCGCGATCGAGCTCGATTGCGACGCGCGCCTGCTGCGGAACGGAACTTCGCCGCGCGCGTACGGCGCGCTCCTCGTCGACGTCGCCGAGAGTGCGCGGCCGCTCCGGTTCGCGGCCCTCGCGCTGTCCGATGCCGCTTCACAACTTCAACGGAGAATTCTCGCCATGGAATCGCGTCGCATCACTCACCCGATCGTGCGCGGCGCGGGCGTCGCGCTCGTCGGACTCGCCGGCCTGCTCGCCGCGTGCGAGGCCAAGGTGCCCACCTCCGCCGACATCGCGAAGATGGACGCGTCGTCCGCCGAGCGCGCCGTGCAGTCGATCACCCCGTCGGGGCGGATCGACAGCGCGCGCGTCTGGAAGGTGGACGGCAAGCTGGTGAGCGCCGCGGAGGCGAAAGCCGTTCCGCGCGACAGCATCGCCGAGATCAGCGTCACCGGATTCGACGGCGTCAGCGCTGTGACGATGAGCATCCGCACGAAGGGACACGCCACGGTGATCGACACGGTGCGCTACCGCCCGAGCCTCGCCGTGCGCGGGATGAACGGCAGCACCGGCGAGCCGCGCGTGATCCGCGACCTGCCGTCGAAGGATCAGCCGATGATCATCCTCGACGGCAAGCGCGCGGACAATTCGGTGCTGCGCTCCCTGAACCCGAACCAGATCGCGAAGATGGAAGTGCTCAAGGGTGAGGCCGCGAAAACGGCCTACGGCGCCGACGGGAAGAACGGCGTCATCGTCATCACCACCAAGCAGTGAGCGTCACACCGTCGCCGTGGGCACCCCAGGTGCCCCGGCGGGCGGTGTGATCCCGCCGATCACGGCCGTGCAGTTCGGGCAGCGCGTCGCCGCGAGCGGAATCGGCAGCGTGCACTGGGGGCACGGCTTCGTGTTCGGCGCGGCTGGCGCGGGCTTGGCGTAGAGCTTGGACACGATGCGCACGATCATGAACACGGCCGCCGCGACGATCAGGAACGCGATGACGTTGTTGATGAACGCGCCGTAGTTGAGCGTGACCGCCCCCGCCTCCTTCGCCATCGCGGGCGTGGTGTACGGCGGCGGCGCCTTCGTGCCGTCCTTCAGCACGACGAAGAGGTTGGAGAAGTCGACCTTGCCGAGCAGCAACCCGATCGGCGGCATGATGACGTCGTCGACGAGCGACTTCACGATCGTGCCGAACGCGCCGCCGATCACCACGGCGACAGCCAGATCGAGCACGTTCCCGCGCATGATGAACGCCTTGAAGTCCTTCCACATCGGATCGGTCCTCCGAGTCTCGAGGGTTCGACTGCCGCACGCGAATATACGGTGTTTTGGGGCGAAAGCCGATCCGTGGAAGCACGGTTTGGCGAACGGGAATTGCGCGGGGCAGGCTCGGGTCCGCCGACGGCGGGGGCGGGAACAGAGGGGAGCTACAATCAAGCGGAAAACGGCCGACTAGAACGAAATTGCAGGTCGTTTCATTCGTGCGGTTCGGCCGTTTTCCGCTGAATTGTCGTTCCCCGCTGTTGATCTCAGCCGCGTCCAGCCCAGCGTGCCGAGCCCCGAGTCAGTAGGACAGAAACTGGCGCCGGCCCCCTCCGCCGACCAGTATTTCGCATCCGTTTGTCCGGCCGAGTCCGGCCGTCCCGCCCTTCCTATAGAGGTCGAGTCATGCGGCGTCTCTCCGCGCTCCTCTCGCTGCTCACCGCGCTCACGCTCGTTCCCGCGCTCGGCGCGCAGGATCTGGCCAACGCCAAGCCCGGCCGCGATCCGAAGCAGCCGATCGACGAGGCGTACACGAAGAAGATTCTCGAGTACACGACCGAGAAGTTCTTCCTCTCGCCGCTCGTCGACTACATGCCGGCGGCGAAGGGGATCCCGACGCCGATGGCCGTCCTCGGCGACATCGCGGGGAACCCCAACTCGCTGCCGCACTCGAAGGAGGTCTACGCGTACATGCGGCTCCTGGCGAAGTCGACGCCGCGGGTGCGCGTGTACTCGATCGGCACGACCGAAGAAGGGCGCGAGATGATCGCCGTCGCCGTGGCGAGCGACGAGCTGATGAAGAAGCTCGACGCCAACAAGGCGGCGCTGGCGAAGCTCGGCGATCCGCGCACGATCGGCATGAACGACGCCGAGGCGGACCAGATCGCGAAGACGGCGGCGCCGGTCTACTACATCACCGGCACCATCCACTCGACCGAGTCCGGCGCGCCGACGGCGCTCATGGAGCTCGCGTACCGCCTCGCGGTGGATGAGAGCCCCTATATAAAGAACATCCGCGACCACGTGATCACGCTCATCACGCCGATCGTCGAGGTCGACGGGCGCGATCGCGAGGCGGATCTCGTGAACTATCACCTGAAGCACCCCGACCAGGTGATGCCCAGTCTCATCTACTGGGGTCACTACGTCGCGCACGACAACAACCGCGACGCGATGGGCGCGACGCTCAAGCTCACGCAAAACGTCATCAATACCGATGTGGAGTGGCACGCGCAGGTGCTGCACGATCTGCACGAGTCCGAGCCGTTCCTGTACGACAACACGATCGGCGACGGCCCGTACAACGCGTGGATCGATCCGCTGCTCGCCAACGAGTGGCAGATGATCGGCTGGAACAACGTGCAGGAGATGACGCGCTTCAACATGCCCGGCGTGTACGCGCACGGCGACTTCGACACCTGGTCGCCGGGCTACCTGATGTTCATCGCCGCGATGCACAACGGGATCAGCCGGCTGTACGAGACGTTCGGCAACGGCGGCTCGCCCGAGGTGCAGGACCGCACGCTCTCGCCGCAGCAGACCGAGCGCACGTGGTATCGCCAGAACCCGCCGCTCGCCCACGTGAAGTGGGACCTGCGGGACAACAACAACTATGAGCAAACTGGTCTGCTGGTTTCGTTATCATACGTTGCTAACAATCGCGTAACGCTGCTCCGCAACTTCTACGAGAAGAGCAAACGCTCGATCGCCAAGGCGACCACCGAAGGCCCGGCGGCGTATGTGCTGCCCGCGAACGACCCGCGCCCTGGCGCGCAGGCGGAACTGCTGCGCGTCCTCCAGCGCCAGCACGTCGAGATCAGCCGCGCGAAGGAAGCCTTCACGCTGAGCGTCCCCGCCAAGGTCCTCGCCTCTGGTCGAGGCAGACGTGGCGGCTCCGGCGCCGAGCAAGCCGGCGCGCCGTCAACCACGGACCACAGACCACAGACCACGGACCAGCAATTCCCCGCTGGCAGCTACATCATCCGCATGGACCAGCCGTACAGCCGCATCGCCGACGCGATCCTCGACTACCAGTACTGGAGCCCGAGCGATCCGCAGAAGAGCCCGTACGACGACACCGGCTGGACATTCCCCGAGGGCTTCGCCGTGAAGTGCGTGCGCACGACGGACACCAAGGTGCTGAGCGTGCCGGTGGAGCAGGTGACCGGCGACGTGACCCCCAAGGGCGGCGTGACCGGGAGCGGCAGCACGTATCTGATCAACCACAACGCGGACAACGGTCTGATCACGCTCCGGTACAAGCTCAAGGACGCGAATTTCCAGATCGCTGAGGAGCCGTTCGACTTGGGCGGCAAGCACTACAATCGCGGCTCGTTCATCATCACCGGCGTCGCGCAGGACGCGCTCGATCACGAAGCGAAGCTCCTCGGCATCGAGGTCGCGGCGGTGGGGAGCGCGCCGAGTGTGAAGACGCATCCGGGGCGCGCGGCGCGCGTGGCGATCCTGCACACGTGGACCGGGACGCAGACCGAGGGCTGGTGGCGCCAGGGCTTCGACTTCAACCAGGTGCCGTACGACTACATCAGCATCCAGGACGTGCAGAAGATCGCCGACCTGAACGCGAAGTACGACGTGATCGTGTTCCCGCCGGCGGGCGGGAGCGGCAAGTCGATCATCGAGGGAATGCCGATGTGGCGGAACCCGATGCCGTGGAAGAACAGTCCCGAGACGCCGAACATCGGCACGTGGGCGCAGACGGACGACATCCGGCCGGGGATGGGCTACGACGGCCTCCAGCATCTTCAGAATTTCGTGAAGAACGGCGGCGTGCTGATCACGAGCACGAACACCGCTGAGTTCGCGATCGATTACGGATTCACGAACGGCGTGAGCTCGAGCACCGCGCGCCGGCTGGAGGTGGACGGCACGCTGCTGCGGGCGAAGATCGTGGACGACGCAAGCCCGCTCGTGTACGGCATCCCGGACAGCCTGGCGGTGTTCACGAAGAACGGGCAGGCGCTGAGCGTGAGCTACATGGCGGGCGGCGGCCGGTTCGGCGGGGGTGGCGGCTTTGGTGGGCGGGGTGGTGCAGGGGGCGCGAATCGCGCGACGGGCCGCGGGACGCCGGACGATCCGGACGTGCCGCAGGGGCGGCCTGCATCCATGGAAGAGGGGCAGTTCCTGGCGCCTGCGCGCCCGCGCGGGACGCCGTGGCAGCCGGCGGAGCCGACGGAGGATCAGCTGCGGAATCCTCTCAACGTCATTCCGGTGGGGCAGCGGCCGCGGGTGGCGCTGCGGTATGCGGACCAGAAAGATCTGTTCGTGTCAGGGCTGTTGGATGGCGGCGCGGACCTGGCGCAGCGGCCGGTGGTTGTTGATGATCCTCTGGACAGAGGGCATGTAATCTTATTTGCTAATAATCCGATCTATCGGGGTGAGACGATCGGGAATTACTTTATGGTTTGGAATGCGTTGTTGAATTGGGATGATTTGGGGGCGGGGAGGAGGGAACGGAGGTAGGGCGAGGGTTGCGGACGGCGAGTGGAAATTGGCATATCAGGCATGGCCGGCTACCACGCCACAGCCGGGCTCGTGCGCTCGGTCGATCATCCCCAGGGACACTTCCGAGGACTTTGTCGTGCGCACACGGCCCGCCGGCCTTCTCTCAGCTAATCAGCCAATGAGGAGTTGGACGAAATTGCCGTACCTCGCAGGAAAATGTCGCCGCCGCGCACAAAGGCAGGCACGGCTTTCCGGGCTTCGACACAGGTACCGTGGTTTGGCGAAGCGGTACGAAAGCTCACACTTGCGCGAGGAAGATGGGGAGCCTGTCGGCCAAATTGGTCCTTGATGAATCAGCTGTTTCTCTTGCTCGCCGATATCCGCACGAGTTGCGCGGTCGCGGGCCCCTGGAGACTCCCGGCCTCTCTCGATGACTCAATTATCAATCGCGAAGTCATGACCGCACAGAGGATTCACAACTTATTCCTTCCGAAGCGCTTTGAGCGCCTACGCGATCTTGCAGAAGAGAGCGCCGCGGATCTCACGCGGATTGTGAGGAAGGTGCCGGACGCCACGCAGCGTATCGAAAGGCTACTCAAGACAGTGCGGGACGGTGGGCTCGGGCGGTTTGAGGTCTTCCTCGGCGCGTCCGGTTCAGGCAAGACGACGTTCCTGAGCACGTTGCCGCGCTTCTACCAACCGGTTCGAGTCGTGCCCATTTCCGATAAGGTGTCGTTACCTGACGTCGCTTCTGCGATCCGGAGAGACTGGTCGCCCGCGGACGACAATCAAGTCTTCGTGATGCTGGAGCGTGATAATCCGGTATTGGATGAGCAGGAGGTTCGCTCGTTTCTTGAGGACCTTCGTCGCCTGTTCCGCGAGCGAGAGGGGCGTGTGCTGGTGATTTGGCCAATAACAGACCAAGCCGCGGCTCAGCTTCTTGCGCGAGTCGCTTGGCAGGTGGGGCGTGACAGCGTGGTGGATTTCGCCAGCAAAGGATTGTTTGAGTTTCGCGGGCTGCCGAGTAGCGACTATTACGAAGTCGCAGATATCACAACGCGTTCATTGAACGGCGGACAAAGCCTCGAGGCTTTCGGCCTGGGGCACGATATCGCAGCACCGCTTGCGCACAAAGCAGAGACCATCAGCGAGTTCTTCGGGCTCTTAGAGGAGCACGCGCAAGAGATAAACGCTGAATTCGACCAGCTGCTAAACGAACGCACTGTGCCGAGCGTGTGGGTCTGCCTTGTTGGCGATGACACGAAAGAGCTTAATCTAACCGTAGCCACGCTTACACAAGGAACTCAGAAGCAGATTGATATCGACAGATTTATTGCCGTTCTGGATGATCCGGAGCTCGATGCGGCGTATCTGAAGGAATGGAAGAAGCGCCGGAATGAGATTGCCTTCGTTCTTCGGCGCTTGGACGTGCGGCTTTTCGAGATTCCGCCAAACGTCGCATTAACAGCCGCTCGCGCATATGGCGACGCTGTCGTTAAAGGAAAGCTTAAGCGGGCCTCGGGCCCGACTGCTGAGGCCATACGTGCAACTCAGAAGGCTCGCGTGTTTCAAGCACTCGCTGGACAGCCGAGCACCAACGTATCGAAGTTGCGTGCGGCAACGACGGAGACCGCAAACGAGTACCGACGCATTCAATCGCTTGCGGGGAAGAACGACAAGGCGCTGAACAAAGCATTGGCAGCGGCGATTCAAGCTGCCCTCGACGACGCTGGCGTTGCGGCGGTAGTGACGGCTGAGAAGCGTACTATCGAGGCTGGTAGCAACCTTCAGCCGGACATCGCCGTGCGATTCCCCGATGGGCGCATCGTCTGCTTGGAACCTACGTGGCGCACTACGGGCGAGGCAATTCCGAATGAGACTAAAGAACAACAGAACACGATGACCGTTGGACATATCCAGCAGTACCTTCTCGCCAAGTTGCTCGAATATGTAAACGATCTAAACCTCTGACTCTGGTCCCCTCGATGTGCCGGCGTTAAAAGCGGAGTCGATTCTGGCCGGGTGGCGAACGCGCCGATGGTATGTCTAGGCCGGGGCGGCGGTGCGGCTTACCTGAGCCGCTAGCAAGCGGTAAGCACCTCTTCAACTCCGAAGTTGGACTGCAGCCTTAAGTCGCGGCGAGCTCAAATCAAGCGGCTCGCCTGTCGGCCACCGCTCGATTCGGCGTAATTTCAACGCGCAGTAAAGGTCGTCTGGCAGCATTTGCCACTCCGCAATCTTGAGCATCTTCTCTATCCAAGCGAAGACCGGCAAGGTATCGCTTCTCCGCCGCAACCACGGGTTCAATTGTGCACCCTTGGTCGCTGAATGCCCCGGCCAAGTCGCTCAGCCGCGTATTCTCCCATTGTGACCAGAGTCGCCGGGTTCCACTAGCATCATCATGATCTCACCTGAAATCCCAACGCAGGAGTAGAGCGGGATGCCGCTTATCGTCTGCCCGGACTGCCTCAAGGAGCATTCCGACGCCGCCGTGTCGTGTCCGAATTGCGGACGTCCGCAACAGCCCACAAAGGGACCCTCCAATGCGGAGTCAGCTCACGGTGAGGCCGGTCGCGGCGCTCCCGCGTTTCTAAAGCTCCTCGGCTGGGTTTGGATTGCCTGCTCGATATTGTCAGCGGCAGGAACCTGGATTGCCGCGGCCGATGAGAGTTCGCAGGTCGCCGCCACCCGCTATTCATTCGGAACGCACGTTGAGCCGACTTGGTTGAGCAGTTTTGGAGTCGCTGTCGGTTTTGCATTGCTCATGCAAGGACTCACGATTGGTACGTTTGCCATCACGTATGCCAATCGAAGCAAGGCCGCACGGTGATTGTCAACGAAGCCATTGGATCGCCGAGCCACAGCCGCCGCTAAACGCAATGCCATCACCGCAGCGATCTTTGATCAGCGGATGCCCTGCCGAGCGGTACCGCACTCGAACCGAGCTGTACTGCGACGGCGCGCCATCTCTGCGCGCCGTCGCGCGTTTTCACCCGACACTTCGTGACCCAGCTAACAGACGCCTCGTCTCCCCACCACTATCGATCCGCCTCTCTCCAACAGGATGTTCCCAATGGCTCTCTGGAAGGAAGCGACCGCCTCGAGCAAGGATCCGTCGACGCCCGCCGCCGTCGATGCGCCGACGATGAAGAAGGAGCCCGAGCTGGCCGCTGAGCCCGCCGCGCCCGCGCCGTCGCAGTACACCCGCCCCCGCGAAGTCCGCGACGCGCGCGACGCCAAGGAATCCGTCATCGCCGGCGACATCACCATCACCGGCAAGATCGACGGCCGCGGTCACGTCCGACTCGCCGGCCGCTTCGAGGGCGACGTCAACATCGACGGCAATCTCACGATCGACGCCGGCGCCAAGCTCACCGGCAGCGTGCGCGCGAAGTCGGTCACCATCGGCGGCGAGATCGAGGGGAACATCGAGAGCGCCGAGTCGGTCGAGCTGCTCGCGACCGGCGTGCTCGCGGGCGATCTCAAGGCGGGCACGCTCACCGTCGCGTCGGGCTCGCGCATGCGCGGTCGCGTCGAGTTCGGATGGACCGACGACGTGTCGACGAAATCCTCGCTCACGCTCGGCGCGCGCCAGGCGTCGTGAGCACGGTCTCCCGTGCTCCGGCCGGCGCCACGCGCGTCTGCCCGCACTGCCGCGCCGTCATTCTCCAGAGCGCGAGCGTCTGTCCGTCCTGTCGCAAGCATCTGCGCTTCGAGCCGGGCGCCGACGGAACGGCCGCGGTGCCCACGTTCTCACCGCTCCGCGTGGAAGGATCGATTCGCCATCCGAGCGGCGGCGAACCGTGGGAGTACGCGGTCGTGATCTCGATCCGGAACGACCGCGGCGAGGAGGTCACGCGCCAGGTCGTCGGCGTCGGCGCGATCGCCCCGGGCGAGGAGCGCACGTTCACCTTCGCGGTCGAGGCGTACGCGCCGGAGGGCGGCGGCGGTTAGACCGCCGGCGCCGCCGCGAGATCCGGGCTATTGCCCCGTCTCGGCTCCCCCCGGCGCCGCATCCGCCGGCTGCTCGATGAACTTGATCAGAAATTCCGACAGCGTCTCGTCCAGCCAGGCGTGATTCTGGTTGCCGGTCCAACTGAACGTGACGTACTTGAACTTCGAGCGGCTCAGGTCCGGGGGCGCGAAGAACTGGTCGATGCCGCTGATCGCCAGCGCGCTCGTCGTCGGGATGAAGCACGCGTTCTCGTGCGCGATCGACCGATCGGGTTTCGGAGACGAGTCGTAGATCGCTCGAAAGATCGGGTCCTCGAAGACGCCGCCGGGAGCGGAGTCGAATCCATAGCCGTGGGGCGTGCGTATCCGCCACTCGTTCCTGCCCCACGTGCCTCCCGCCGCGACGAGGCTGTCGTCCTCTCCTCGAGGGAATGTGCACGCCGTGCCGTGCCAGATGCAGAAGAATCGCGTCGCTACCTCGCCGGCGGGAACCCATTCCTTCCCCGTGCCGTCGCCGTTCGCCACCGCGATGGTGGAAGGCACTTCCCGCGGCATGCCGTTCGGGCCGCCCACGCGCGCCAGCTCCGTCAGGAACTCCTGACGCAGCGGGCTCGGACCGATCTCGAGGCCGTCCCTCCACTGCCCGAGCTCGGGCACGGACAGATACAACATCTGTTGCGCCGCGTCGCTCCGCATCTGCCGCGCTCGCGCGCCGGCGCCCATCGACGCGTAGTACTGCGCCAGCGCCTGCGCGCTCACGGGGACGTTGGCGCCTTCGTGCGGCGTGTCGACCGTGAACAGCACGCGCGCCTGGTGATGCTCCATGCGCGTGGGATCGCGCCGGTGCTCGTGCTCCATGTACGCGAGCGCGTAGCGCGCGAGCAGGCCGCCCATGCTGAACCCGCCGACGATGAGCGGGTCATTCCCCTCGCGCCGCTTGAGCACTTCGCGGATGACCTCGACCAGTGCGTACGCGTTGTTCTGAAGGCGCGCCGGGCCGGACGGGAAGCGGACCAGCACGAGATCGTGGCCCTGGTCGGCGAGCTTCCTCGCGAAGTCGCCTTTTTGAATATATCTCTCAATAACCTCCCACGGATAATTGGCGGGGAACCCCTCGACGAGAATGACGGGCTTGGCCAGCCGGCGTTGCACGTGGCGCCACACTCGCACCTGCGCGACGCTCGGCGCCGTACCGGGCCATGCGGCGTGCGCGGGGAGATCGGGCCAGTGCTCGGCCACGTAGTCCGGGGGCGGGAACGTCGACGCCTCGCGGTCGGCGATTGCGAGGCGGAAGTGCGCCGTGCTGCGCCCGCGAGGACCGTCCGCGACCAGCGTCAGAAGCTTCGTGCCCGCGTCGCCATACGTCACGGACACCGGAGCGTCGCGCTCGATGGAGCGAGGGCCTTCGCCGTCGCCGAAATCGATCGTGAGCGCGGTCGAGGCGAATGCGTCGCCGAGCAGCCCGTCGGACGGTACGACGAAGTCTATTTGCCGATCGTGCAGCACGTGCGGCAGCGCCGCGAATTCGGCGAACACCGTCGGAAGCATCGCCGACGCCAGAAAGGCGCGGCGCGACTCGAACAGGTCCGTGCCGCTCGCGACCGACCTGGCGCGCGGCGCGCCGGCCGGCGCCTGGCTGGCGCGCTCGATCGCGACCCACGCGCGGCCGCGGATCGCGTGATAGTCGACGTCGGCGACGAAGATCGGCAGGTGGCCCTTTGCGCGATGCGCCGCGGCCCGCTCCTCGATCGTGTCCATGTCGAGCATGGCCGAGGCGCCGGCGATCGGCGCCGCGCGCTCCAAGCGGCTCACCAGCAGCGCCTCGATGCACGACTGCCACTCGGCCTGCGACAGCGCCGGAACGTCCTCACCGCCGTCGGCGAACTGAAGCGGCAGGAACCTGGGCGGCATGGTGTCGAGGATCCCCGTGGGCACGGTCTCGGGCGTCGCCTGCTCGAGGATGTCATGAAACGCGGCGGCGGCGCGGCCGCTGGACGTGTCTTCGGTGGCGAGGCCGAGTGGCTTCCACATGTAAAGCGTCACCTTGGGAACGACTTCTTCAACGGGGCGTGTCGTCATGATTGCGCAGCACCAGGTGTGTGTGGTTTGTGCGAGTGGCGCAGCGTCGCGCGGAGAAGACGGGAAGTGGACCGGGGCGCACTCACGCGGGCGCGGCCACCGCGATCCGGAACGGGTTCGTCGCGTCGTACGGCACCATCACGCCGGACGGATCGCTGTCGATCGTCCACGAGAGGTTGCCATCCGTATCGGCCGACACCGTGATCGACGCGGCGTGATCCGGCGCGGCGGGTGTCGCACCCTTGTCGTAGTAGCTACCCGGACTGCACCACACTTCGACGCGGAGCGCGATGCTGTTCGTTCCGGACGCCGGCACGGGCGGCGCATAGAACGCCGTCGGCGGCCCGACCGAGCTGCTCGCGGCGTAGCACGCGTTCGTGACGCCCACCACCTGCGCGCCGCTCGGCAGCCCCGCGCCGGACACGACCTGCCCGACGCGCACCGGCACCGCGCCGGCCGGCACGCCGGTCACCAGCGTGCTGCCCTGCGTCGTTGTACCAGTAGTGGTATTATAAAACGCTAGCGTCGCCCCGGTCGTCGATTGGCTGGCGGCGGCGGAAAGCGTGATCGTGCTCGCGCCCGCGTCGATCGCCGTCACCGTCGTGCCAAGCGCGACGCCCGGCGCGTCGACGCTCTGGCCGATCTCGATCACCGAGACGTCGGCGACTTGGGTGACGGTGGCCGAACCGCTGGTGAGCGTCCCCGTCGTTCCGGAGCCGAACTTGATCGGCGTCGCCGATTCGCTCGTTGGTGCGGGGACATTCAACGCCACGGTGCTCGGCCCACGCACCACCACGCGCACCAGCGGATTCGTGGCGCTCA
>DASZUN010000157.1:0-2886 GCA_035547615.1 Gemmatimonadaceae bacterium
AAGCGAACGTCGCGTTCGCGCTCGAGGTGATCGGCACGCCGCGCGCGAACATTCCGGGCCGGGTGGCGCGCGCGCTGACGCAGGTGGGCCTCGCGTCCAAGGCGACCGCCCTCCCCCGCGAGCTCTCCGGCGGCGAGCAGCAGCGCGTCGCGTTCGCGCGCGCGCTGGTGAACGATCCCTTCGTCCTCATCGCCGACGAGCCGACGGGCAACCTCGACGAGCGCGCGACGCGCGGCATCTTCCAGCTTCTGCGCGAGATCAACGCCTCCGGGACGGCGGTCCTCATGGCGACGCACGACCTCGAGCTCGTCCGCAGCTCCGAGTATCGCACGATCGAGCTCAATCACGGCGAGATCGTGTTCGACTCCGCGGAGGCCGCGAAGATTCCGGCGGAGGTGGACTGATGGCCGGCTTCAAGACGGCCCTCTGGGCGTTCAGGCGCGCCCCGCTGCTGAGCGCGCTCAGCATCACGACCATCGCGTTCTCCCTCTTCGCCTTCGGTCTCTTCGGCCTCGTCGCGCTCAACATCCGCAGTGCGCTCGATCGAGTCGCCGAGCGCGTGGAGATCCGCGCGTTCGTCGCGGACGGAACGACCATCGAGACGATGACCACCGCGGCCGACGAGATCGCGAAGTACCCCGAGGTGCTCAAGGTCGAGATCGTCACGCAGGATCAGGCGCTCGCCAAAGCGCGCGAGGAGCTGGGCGAGTTCAAGGACGTCTTCGACGGCGAGTTTCTCCCCGCCTCCCTCGACGTGAAGCTCAAGCCCGGGTTCCGCGATCCGGCCACCGTGCGCAAAGTGGCCGACCGCATCCGGAGCCACGATTTCGTCGACGATATCCGGTTCGGCGAGGAGTGGATCACGCAGCTCTATCGACTGCGCAACATCGCCGGCGTGGCCGGCGCCGCGCTCGGACTCGCGTTCGCCGCCGTCGCGATCATCATCATCGGCGCGACGATCCGCATGGCGGTGCTCGCGCGGAGCCGTGAGATCTCGATCATGCGGCTCGTCGGCGCGACCGACGGTTTCATTCGCCGCCCCTTTCTGATCGAGGGCTCGATCAAGGGTATTCTCGGCGGCGTGCTCGCGCTCGCGCTGACGTATTTCGCGATGCGGCTGCTCGAGCAGTATCTGCATTTCCAGACGATCTTCTTCGACCGCCGCATCGCGACGCTCGGCATTCTCTTCGGAGCCCTGATCGGCCTGCTCGGCAGCGCCGTCTCGGTCGGACGGCACCTGCGACAGGTATGAAGCGGGTCTGGTCGTTCGCGCTGGCGCTCTGCGCGCTGGGCACACTCGCTCGACCGGCGCGCGCGCAGGATCAGAGCGCCAAGATCCGTGCGCAGCGCGACACGCTCGAGCAGATCCGGCGCGAGCGTGAGGCGCTCGAGCGCCGCGCCGCCGAGTTGCAGAACAGCGTGCACGATCTGAACGAAGAGGTCACGAACCTGAACAGCCGCGCCGACGCGACCGCGCGCATCGTCAAGACGCTCGATAATCAGCTCGCGTCGATCACCGCCGACGTGAACGACGCCGCCACGAAGGTCGCGCTCACCGAAGCGGAGCTGACGAGCAAGCGCGCCGCGCTCCGCGGACGGTTGATCGACATCTACAAGCGCGGTCCGATGGCCACCACGGAGGCGCTGCTCTCGGCGCGCTCGTTCGGCGAGCTGGTGGCGCGGTACAAGTATCTGCACATGCTCGCGCTGCACGATCGCGCGCTCGTGAACCGCGTGGAGCAGCTCCGCGAGGAAGCGGCCCGCGAACGCGACCAGCTCGTGTCGCTGCAGCAGACGCTCGAGGAGAGCCGAGCCGACAAGGCGCAGGAGGAAGACCGCCTGCGCGCGCTCGAGCGCGAACGGCAGTCGAGCCTCAGCTCGACCCGGCGACAGGCGCAGCAGATTCAGACGCGCGTCGCCCGGCTGCGCGCGACGGAAACCCAGCTCACGAACGCGATCTCGACGCTCGACGCCGAGCGCCGCCGCGCCGAGCGCGCGCGCCCGTCCACGGCGCGCAGCAGCAGCTCGATCAAGACCAGCGACTACGGCAAGCTCGACTGGCCGGTGGATGGACCGCTCGTGTACACGTTCGGCAAGACGCAGACGGCGAGCAACACGACGATTCGCTGGAATGGCGTGGGCATCAGAGCGCCCATCAACACGAGCGTGCACGCGGTCGCCGCCGGCAAGGTGGTGCGCGTCGGTCCGCTCGGGACGTACGGCCTCACGGTGATCATCGATCACGGCGGCGGCGACTACTCGATCTACGGATCACTCTCGCGCGCCGACGTGCGCGAGCAGGAGACGGTGCGGAAAGGCCAGGTGATCGGCGGCGTCGGCATCTCCGATCCGGACCTGCCGCCGCACCTGCACTTCGAGATCCGCCACGGCGGCAACGGCGGCGCGCCGGCCGCGGTGGATCCGGCGCGGTGGCTGCGCGGAGAACGTTAAGGAATCTCTGCGCGCCAGTCGGGGGTCCTCCATCTGGATGCTCGAGGCTCGAGGCTCGACGCTGGACTCACCGTCCGAGCATATCGGCCCGAAATGGAGATGTAACGGCGCCTGATCCCGCGCTAGCTTTCTGCATGGCCGACCAGGTCACCAAGCGCTGCACCGTGTGCGGCCGGTTCCGTTCCTACGACCCCGACGACCGATACTGCATCGGCTGCGGCCACGAAGCGCTCGAATCCGAGTGCTCGTGCGGCCGGGACTTCGGCTACGCGCTCGCCGAGTCCGGCCCCATTCACTGCCCTCGCTGCGGGAAGGCTTTCCATGGCAAGTCGCCGGAATTCCAAGAGTAATAAGAAGAAGACCGTCAAACGCGCCGCGAAGCCCGCGGCGAAGCGCGGCGCCAAGAAGACGGTTCGCAAGGCGGCTTCAAAGAAG
>DASZUN010000158.1:0-1796 GCA_035547615.1 Gemmatimonadaceae bacterium
CGTCATCGGCGCTGCGCCCGGTGAGCGGCAGGTAGATGTCGTGCGTCGACGCCGCGGCGAGCGAGTTGATCGCGCCCGAATGCGTGCTCATCGTCGCGGCGAGGATCGCGGCGAGCAGCAGCCCGAGCAGCCCGTGTGGCATCTGGTCGACGATGAACGTCGGGAAGATCGCGTCCGGCGTGGCGAACGGGCGCGCCCCGTAGAAGGACCAGAGCCCCACGCCGAGAATGAGAAAGAGCGCAAACTGAATGATCACCGCGACGCCGCTGCCGATCACGGCGGCCTGCGCGGCCTTGAGCGACCGCGCGGAGAGCAGCCGCTGAACGATCAGCTGATCCGCGCCGTGCGACGCCATCGACAGGAACGCGCCACCGAGGATGCCGGCGAACATCGTATTCGGCTGATCGAATCCGGTGTACCAGCTGATCGTCTTGAGCTTGCCGGCGGCCGATGCGCTGCTGAGGATCGAGCCCCAGCCGCCGTGCACGAGCATGCCGACGAGGATCACCGCCGAGATGCCGCCGATCAGGTACACCGACGCCTGCACGATCTCCGTCCACACGACGGCGCGCATGCCGCCCTTGATCGTGTAGACCACGGTCAGGGTCCCGAGCACCAGCACCGCGACCGGCATCACGAGCGCGTGCGGCAGCAGCGGGCCGATGATCAGCGCGATCGGCACCGCGGTCGCGAACACGCGCACGGAGTCGGCCATGCCGCGCGTGACCATGAACACGATCGACGTGAAGCGCCGCGCCGCGAGCCCGAACCGCTGCTCGAGCAGCGCGTACGCGGTGACGAGATTGCCCTCGTAGTAGCGCGGCAGGAGCGTGTACGCGAGCGCGATGCGTCCCACGAGGTATCCGGCGGCGATCTGGAGAAAGCCCAGATCCGTCGTGTACGCGAGGCCGGGAATGCTGATGAACGTCAGCGCGCTCGTCTCGCTGGCGACGATCGAGAACATGACCGCCCACCACGGAATCTCCCGATCGGCGACGAAATAGTCCTTCGAGTCGCGCTGCCGCCGGCCGACGTACATGCCGAGCAGCGTGATGCCGATCAGGTACGCGACGATGACGACGAAGTCGAGCGGTGCGAGGCCGCGCATCAGGCGCGCTCACTCCACGACATACGCTTCCATCGCGAAATATTCGGCGAGGCCGAGCCGGTCGAGCTCCGCCGCCGTGCCCTTGTTCCGCGCTTCGACGCGCTGCCAGAACTCGCGCTCGTCGTAGCCGCCGGGGAAGGGGGCGGAGTCCTTCTGCGACTGGTGCTTGAAGATCGCCTGGATCTTGAGCCGCTGTTCCTCCTGCGACAACGGCACCAGCCACGTGGCTTCATGGATCGGCCACTCCTGCCACGCGCCGCGATAGAGCCAGACTTCGGGTCGCGGCAGGCGCCCCGAGGTCTGCGCCTTGGGTGCCGGCGCATCGCCGGCAGGCGATTCGGCTCGCTCGGTGAGGCCCCGCTCCACGAGCGCGAGATCGATCGCTTCCTTGCACATGCGGTGCGTGCCGTGTGGATCCGACAAGTCGCCGGCGACGAAGATCATCTCCGGCTGGAACTCCTCGAGCAGCTCGCGCACGATCGCGACGTCCGCGGGCCCGATCGGATCCTTGCGGACCTTGCCCGTCTGATAGAACGGCAGGTTGAGAAAGCGCGCGGCGCTGCGGGGCAGCCCCACCGTCTCGATGCCGCTCACCGCTTCGGCCTCGCGGATGATGCGCTTGATGTTCTGCACCTCGGGGATGTCGATCTCCCCGGGGCGCTTCTGGTCGAGGCAGTCGTGCACGCGG
>DASZUN010000159.1:0-28380 GCA_035547615.1 Gemmatimonadaceae bacterium
CTCCCGCTCGAGCGCGGCCACCACCTTGTCGCGATCCCAGAGCACCTTGAGGCCGAACTCGATCTTGTCCTGCATCTTGTCCAGCACGTCCGAGAACGCCTGGTACGTGGAGCGGAGCAGCTCGGTGACGTCGTCCTCCGACCGGAACACCGTCCCGAACGACATCGGAATGACCGTGAACTCCTTCATCACGGTCTCGTTCACGAATTCGTGGGCGAGGACGTTCTCGCGAGTGGGGTCGTAGATGACGATCGGCGTGTCGCTGACGACGGCGGCGAGATCCTGGAAGGCGACGGTGAACACGCGCTGGCCGCCGCCGATGCCGATCGCGCCGAACTCGCGCTGGCGGTCGCTGCGCACGATACAGTAGACGTATTTGCCGCCTTCGACTCCGGTGGGCGGCGTCGCTTCGGTCACGGGCATGTCGAGCATCGGCACCTCGAGCCTATGCGAGCCGGCGCATGGCGCACCGGCGGGCAGAACAATCGCCTCGAAACGTTCGGTTCGCTAGACTAGCGTATGTCCGTTATGCGGTAATGGCGCCTACCCCCGATTTGCAAGTTCAATGCCCGAGCTCGCCACGCGCATCACCTCCGTCCTCGCCGCGGCGGCGCTGAGCGCCTCCGCCGCAAACCTGCTGGGCGCGCAGACGCCCGCCGCGCTGCGCGGCAGCATCACGCGTTATGAGAAGTCGCACGATGCGGACATGGTCCGCGAGCTCGCGGACTTCCTCGCCATCCCCAACCGCGCCTCGGACAGCGCAAACATTCGGCGGAACGCCCAGCACCTCATGGCGATGCTCGCCGCGCGCGGGATCAGCTCGAGGCTGCTGCCGTCCGCCGGCGGACCGCCCGCCGTGTACGGCGAATTGAAGACGCCGGGCGCGACGAGGACGGTCGTCTTCTACGCGCACTACGACGGGCAGCCGGTCGACACGACTCAGTGGACCACGCCGCCGTGGCAGCCGGTGCTCCGCGACAAGCAGTTGGAGCAGGGCGGACAGACGATCGCGATCCCGGCGTCGCCAGGACTCGTCCAGGGCGAATGGCGACTCTACGCGCGGTCGGCGAGTGACGACAAGGCGCCGATCGTGGCGATGCTGCGCGCGATCGACGCGCTGCGCGCGGCCGGTGTCGCGCCGTCGGTCAACCTGAAGTTCTTCTTCGAGGGCGAGGAGGAAGCGGGCTCCGGTCACCTGCACGAGATCCTCGCTGCGAACGCCGAGCTCCTCCGCGCCGATGCGTGGCTGTTCGGCGACGGCCCCGTGCACCAGTCACGCCGCCAGCAGATCGTGTTCGGCGTACGCGGCGTGACCGGCGTCGCGCTGACCACGTATGGCCCATCGCACGGGCTCCACAGCGGCCATTACGGCAACTGGGCGCCGAACCCGATCACGATGCTCGCGAACCTCGTCGCGAGCATGCGCGACGACGATGGTAAAATTCTCATCAAACATTACTACGACGACGTGGACCCGATCACGCCCGCCGAGCGGCGGGCGCTGGCACAGATCCCGGCGATCGATTCAGCGCTCCGCGTGGAAGTGCAGCTCGCCGCGACGGAGGCACACGATGCGCCGCTCGTCGAGCGGATCATGCTCCCGGCGCTCAACCTGCGCGGCATCCGCGGCGGCGGCGTGGGCGCGACCGCGTCGAACACCATCCCGACCGAGGCGACGGCGTCGATCGATTTCCGGCTCGTGCCGCACGAGACGCCCGAGCGCGTGAAGGCGCTGGTCGAGGCGCACGCGAAGGCGCACGGCTACTTCGTCGTCGACCACACGCCGACACCCGCCGAGCGCATGGCACACCCCAAGATCCTGAAGATGGTGTGGGAGGCGGGCTATCCCGCCACGCGCGTGCCGATGGATTCCCCGCTCTCGCGCGCCGTGATCCGCGCCACGCAGGAATCCCTGGAGAGCCCGATCGTCGCGCTGCCGACGCTTGGCGGCAGCCTTCCGATGTACGAGTTCGAGCGCGTGCTGCACGCGCCGCTGATCGTGCTGCCGATCGTGAACCACGACAACAATCAGCATTCGGCGAACGAGAATCTGCGGCTGCAGAATCTGTTCGATGGCGTGCAGGTGTATGCCGGCGTCCTGGCGCGATTGGGGCAGTATTGGCGCGGGCCTGCGTCGTAGTGGCGGGGCCGGTGTAACCGCAGAGGCCGCGGAGGGCGCGGAGTGAGCGGAGTGAGCGGAGTGGGCGGCGCAGTGTCATCCCGAGCGCAGCGAGGGATCTGCCCGGCTCGATCGAGATCTCGACCGGTGGAGAAGATTCCTCGCGTTGCTCGGAATGACATCGGTCCCTCTGCGTCCTCCGCGATCTCCGCGATCTCCGCGGGGGAAGAAACGACCCGTCCCGACCGAGCAGCCTACCGAGGCCGCACCCCGAGCCCCGGCGCATCCGGGATCTGGATCCGCCCGCCCGCGATCGTCGCGCCAACGTACGGATCGTCCGCGAGGAGCGCGGCGCCGTCGAAGTCGGCGTAGTCGAGCAGTGGCGCGAACTGGGCCGCGGCGCTGATGCCGAGGCTCGTCTCGATCATGCAGCCGGCCATGACGAGCATGCCGTGCGCGCGCGCGGTGGCGATCATCTTCAGCGCCTCGCGCAGGCCGCCGCACTTGGAGAGCTTGATGTTGATCCCGTCGGCCACGCCGACGAGCTTGGGGATGTCCGTTGCGACGACGCACGACTCATCGGCGATGACGGGCAGGATCGAACGCTCGCGCACGAAGCGCAGGCCCTCGAGGTCGTGCGGCGGCAGCGGCTGCTCGAGGTATTCGACCCCGCACTCCACGAGCACGTCGACCATGGCGAGCGCCTGCTTCGCGTTCCATGCCGCATTCGCGTCTACGCGCAGGACCTTGTCGGGTGCGACGCGGCGCACGGTGCGGATGATGTCGGTGTCGTGATTGGTGCCGAGCTTGATCTTGAGCACCGGATACTCGGCGGCCTGCTGCACGCGCTCGACGAGCTCCTGCTCGCTGGCGGCGATCGAGATCGTGAAGCTCGAGAGCGGCGATTTCGCCGGATCGAGTCCCCAGAGCTTATAGACCGGCACACCGAGCCGCTTGCCGGCGAGGTCGTGCAGCGCGGCGCTGATCGCGCTCTTGACGGAGCCGTTGAACCGCAGCGCGCGATTCATTTCCGCTTCGACGTCCTCGAGCGCCCAGGCGTCGCAGGCCTCGACGATCGGCTTCAACCGGTCGAGCGCGGCGACGGCGGTTTCCGCCGTTTCACCGTAGAAGCGATTGGGCGCAGCCTCGCCCCACCCCTCCACGCCGTCGCCATCGGTGATCCGCACGCGGAGCATGCGATGTTCGGTGGCGCTGCCGCGGGCGATGACGAACGGGTGCGTCGTGTGGACGACGGCGAAGTCGTGCTGGAGCTTCATGGACGGGGCGAGAGGCTGGCTCGGCGCGCGGAGAAGGCGGCGCGGTATTCGGGGCCGGAGGCGGGCGACGCGGCGAGGAACGCGATGAGGGCGTCGGCGAGGTCGTAGCCGCGCGCGTACCGGGCCGACGGCGCCTTGGCGAGGCAGCGCATCACGATCTCGCTCAGCGCGTGCGGCACGCGCGACGCGACGTCGACCGGCGGGACGGCCGCTTCGTGCACCTGCTTGTAGCTCACCGAGAACGCGTCGGCGCCGTCGAACGGCGGGAAGCCGACGAGTGATTCGTAAAGTAGAATACCAATTGCATAAATGTCGCTGCGGCCGTCGACGAGCTTGCCCATCGCCTGCTCGGGCGACATGTAGTGCGGTGTGCCCATGGCGCGCCCGCTGGCGGTGAGCCGCCCGTGGAAGCGCGCCGTGGCGATGCCGAAGTCGGTGAGGACCGCGTTGCCGTCCTCGTCGAACAGCACGTTGTCGGGCTTCACGTCGCGGTGCACCACGCCGCGGCGGTGCGCGTAGTCGAGGGCGCAGGCGACCTGCGCCGCGACCGACGCCGCCCGCGCCGGCTCGGCGTGCCGATGCTTCTGGATCAGATCGGCCATCGAGCCGCCCTCGAGGAACGGCATCACCGTGAAGACGACGTCTTCCGTCGAGCCGTAGTCGAGAATCGGACAGATGTGCGGGTGCACGAGCTTCGCCGCGGCCTCGGCCTCCCGGCGGAAGCGCTCCACGACTTCCGGATCACGCGCGAGATGCGGATGCAACACCTTGATCACGACGCGGCGCGCGAGCTGTGCCTGTTCGGCGACGTAGACGTCCGCCATGCCACCGCCCCCCAGCCGCTTGTGCACGCGGTAGCGGTTGCCCGTCGCGCGCCGGAGGCGCGACAGCTCCTCGTCGGGGCGCTCGAAGGCGGGGCGCTCGAGCTCGGGCAGCGCGTCGCCGCAGCGAGCGCAGGCCGGCGACGCGGCGCGGTTCCAGGTCCCGCAGCTCGGGCAGAACACCGGTCAGCCCCCGAACTGCATGCGCACGAAATCGTACGGCGCCCACGGCCCCGTGAAGTCGAAGCGCAGATGATGATGCGCGTCCCGCTGCTCGTCGACCGCCGCCTCGAAATCCTTCCAGAGGTCGCGCTCGACGAGGAACGACGCGCTCAACACCACGCCCGTCATGTGCTCGAGTCGGAGCGGCACGGAGGCGACGGCGCTCCGGCGCAGCGCGCGAAAGACCTCGGCCGCGGCCGCAGCGAGATCGGATCCGGTCTCGACCTCGTCCTGCTTCCCGTCCGCGCGCCAGGTGTGCACGCGAGCGACGGCGCGGTCCTCCACGAACTCCAGCGCTCCGGTCAACGACACGTAGTGCAGCTCCATCCATCGCTTCAACACGTCCGGAGTGCGAAAGAGCACTCCGACCGGGGCCGGCAGCACCGCCGTCCGCCTGAACAGCCCGTCGACGATGTCGCGATGCCGGGCCAACTCGGCCGGCGTCGACTCGTCGAGCGCGAATGTACCTTGTTCAGAGACGACCGCGCAGAGATCCCGAAACGGGACCAGACTGACCACGGTCGCAGTCCCATTCCCCTCCGGCGCGGCGTGCGCGTCGGCGGGCGTAATGCCGTAAAGGCGAAGAGCCATCCCTGCAAAATGGCGGGGAACAACTAACGGCGCAAACAACGAACGGCGCTGACTTCCGAACGACGCCAACTTCCAAACGGCGCTGACTTCCAAACGGCGCCAACTTCCAAACTACGCGAACTCCCGAACGGCGCGGCACGAACGCGCTGCGCGGTTCGGCAGACCCGTTACGGCGCAACGGCGAACGGTGCGGGGCGAACGGCGCGGGGCGAACGGCGCGGGGCGAACGGCGCACCTGCCAGGGCGTGACGGGTGACGGCCGCGGCGGCGCGCGTTGCGCGCACGCCGCGCCCGCGGTTTGCCGTTGCGTCGTTCGTTGTTTGCGACGTCACGGGTCGGCCGTCAGGCAGCGCCGTTTGGGAGTCCGCGCCGTTCGGAAGTTGGCGCCGTTTGGAAGTCAGCGCTCTTTGGAAGTCAGCGCCGTTTGGAAGTCAGCGCCGTTCGTTGTTTGCGCCGTTAGTTGTTAAGGATTGCATCGGCTCCGTTGTATTTCGGTTCCTGAATTTCCCGTCGATTAGAATTCGAAAGCTCCGCCGTTGGCAGTTCCTTCCCTTGGGCTTACGCCGTGAAACGCTCCGCCGCCTTGCCGTTCATCTTCGTCACCGTCGTGCTCGACGTGCTGGCGTTCGGCGTGATCATTCCCGTGCTGCCCAAGCTGATCGAGAACTTCCTGGGCGGCGATACCGCGCGCGCGGCGACGTACGTCGGCATCTTCGGCACGGTCTGGGCGCTGATGCAGTTCGTGTTCTCGCCCGTGCTCGGCGTCGTGTCCGATCGCTACGGCCGCCGCCCCGTGATCCTGCTCTCCAATTTCGGGCTCGGCTTCGACTATCTCTTGATGGCCGTCGCGCCGACGCTGTGGTGGCTGTTCGTCGGGCGCGTGATCTCGGGCATCACCGGCGCCGCGTTCACGACCGCCGGCGCGTACATCGCCGACGTCACGCCGAAGGAGAAGCGGGCCGCGGGCTATGGCGTGATCGGCGCCGCGTGGGGACTGGGGTTCATTCTCGGACCCGCGATGGGCGGCGTGCTCGGGAACATCAATCCTCGCCTGCCGTTCTGGGTGGCCGCGGGTCTCACGCTCGCCAACGCGTGCTACGGCATCTTCGTGCTGCCGGAGTCGCACGCGCCCGAGCGGCGTTCCGCATTCTTCGATTGGCGGCGGGCGAATCCGCTCGGCGCGCTCAAGCTGCTCATGCGCCACCGGGAGCTGTTCGGACTCGCCGGCGTGCTGCTCCTGTACTACATGGCGCACCAGGCGTATCCGAGCGTCTTCGTGCTCTACGCCGACTACCGGTACGGTTGGAACACGCGCGACGTGGGGCTCACGCTCGCTGGTCTCGGCATCTGCACGTCGATCGTGCAGGGCGGCCTCATACGGCCGTTCGTGGCGAGATTCGGCGAGCGCACGTCCGTGCTGCTCGGCCTCACCGCCGGCGCCGTCGCGATGACGATCTTCGGCATGGCGGCCACGGGACTCGGATTCTGCGCCGGCATTCCCGTGAGCTCGATGATGGGCCTCTTCGGTCCGGCGGCGCAGGGTCTGATGACGCACCACGTCAGCGCCGACGAGCAGGGGCAGCTCCAGGGCGCGACGAACAGCATCATGGGCATCACCGGCATGATCGGGCCGGCGCTGTTCACGAGCGTGTTCGCCAGCGCGATCGGGCCGTCGCACGCGCAGCGCATGCCGGGCGCGCCGTTCCTCCTCGCGGGCGCGTTCCTCGCCACGGCGCTGATCGGGGCGGCGTGGGCGACCAAGCGCGACGGTGCGACGGAGCTCGCCGCCGCCGTGGAGAGCTGAGCTCAGTCCTCCAGCGCGCGCAGGTGGGTGACGATCGCGTCGCCCAGACGCGCCGGATCGTATCCGCCTTCGAGCGCGCTCACCACGCGGCCCGCGCACCAGACGTTCGCGCGCTCCACCATCGCGCGCGTGAGCGCGTCGACGTGCTCGTCCTCGAGCGTGAATCCGCCCAGCGGATCGCCGCGCAATGAGTCGAAGCCGGCGGAGATGAGGACGAGATCCGGCGTGAACCCGCCCGCCGCATCGTCGACCGCGTGCAGAAACGCGTCGACGTAGATCTGCGGCGCGAGGTTCGCGCGCATCGGCACGTTCCAGACGTTGCGATGCGGTCCGCGATCGTCGGCGGCGCCGGTGCCGGGGTACCACGGCCACTGGTGCATCGACACGAAGTGAATGTCCGCTTCGCCCTCGACGAGCGCTTGCGTCCCGTTGCCGTGGTGCACGTCCCAGTCGACGATCAGGATTCGCTCGAGGGCATGCGCCGCCCGCGCGTAGTGCGCCCCGACCGCGACGTTGCCGAAGAGGCAGAAGCCCATCGCGCGATCGCGGAGCGCGTGGTGCCCCGGCGGGCGCACCGCGCAGAAGCTCCTCCGCGGGCCCGTGCCGACGGCGAAATCGATCGCGTCGAGCACCGCGCCCACGGATGCGGTGGCGGCGTCCCACGATCCCTCGCTCGCCACGGTGTCCGCGTCGAGGCGCCCGCCCCCCGCGGCCACGAGCGCCTGGACCTGCTCGATGTACCGGCCGTCGTGCGCCAGGGAGAGCTCGTCGACCGTGGCGTGCCGCGACTCCACATGCTCGAGCCGCGCGAACAGCTCCGGATCCTGCCGCAGCGCCGACGGAATCACGCGCAGTCGGCCCACGTGCTCGGGATGCCCCCACCCCGTGTCGTGGCGCCCGCAGTCCGAGTTGGAGATGAGCGCGACCGTCATCGCACGCTACGCAGGCGCCGCGACGCCCATTCCGTGCATAAGAAAATCATAATTATCATAATTATAACGAGCGGACTCGGCGCGCTCCGCTGCGGCGTGCGCGCCGGCGCCGCAGGTCCGAGCCGGTCCACCAGCGCCGCCAGCGGAGCGGCGGACTGCGCGGCCGACACCGACCCCACCGGCACTCCCGGAACGTAGGCGACTGATGCGACCACGCGCGACCACCAGGCGCGGTGCGCGTCCACCGAGCCCTCCGCACCGGCCATCCGCCACCGCCACGTGTCGTCATAGCCGACCTGCATCACGCGTCCCGCGGCGGTCCGTCGGACGGCGATCGCCACACCGCCATCGCGCCGCTCGAGCGGCACGGCGTCGCGCGCGAGCGAGTCGATCGGATAGAATCCGGTGGACCCCAGGCCGACGGATCCGGCGGGCTGCACGACGACCCGCGTCCGCGGGCCCACGGCGCCGGGCGCGATCGCCCGCACGTTGACCGCACGCGCCGCCGACCCGGCGAGGACCAGCCCGCCGCCATCGCGAACGTAGCGCGCGAGCGCGGCGCCGAGGCGATCCACTGTCGTGTCGAGCGCGACGACCGCGGCGACACGACTCGTGTCGAGCACCGGCTGTCCCTGCGCCACGTCGACCCCCGGTGCGACGGCGAAGCGCGCGATCACGGGCCAGCCGCGTTCCTCGAGCGCGGACGCGAGATACTTCCCTTCCCATCCCGCCGCACCGATCACGTACACGGCGCGCGTGACCGTGCGCGGCGGCGGCGCCACCATCATGGTCTGGCCGCTCACCGTCGCGCGCACGTTCCCGATCACGAGCGGCGCATCGAGCGTGGCGCCGAGCGTGGCCACCGGGAGCGAATCGATGCGGGCCGCGTCATCACTGATTGCCGCCGTCGCGCCGTTCGGCGCCGCCACGCCGATGCGCACGTGCTGCTCGGGGTCCGCCACGCGCTCGGCGAGCATCGCCGCCGGCGGGGGCGAGCCCGTCCATCGAACGACGTGACCGCTCTCGCGGAGCGCGGCGAGCCAGTCGACGACCCATGGCGCGGGCGCCGCCGACAGCTCGACGTGCAGCTCGGTGCTCGGCGGGAGCCGCGTCCAGTCGGCGAGCCTCGCGGTCACATCGGCGCCGCGCGCGCGCTCCACCCCGATCGGCCGCGACGGAAAGACGCTCGTGCCGATCAGCCAGCCGAGCAGCGCGAACGCCGCGATCCGACAGGCGAGCTCGAACGCTCTACGCCGTGAGCGCATAGACCACGAGGTTCACCGCGAAGCGGGTGTTGTCGATCGACAGGAAGCGCTTGTTCTCGGGATGGTAGTTCCACTCGGAGCTGTAGTCCTTGCTGCTGTACAGCACCGCGATCCGCCCCGCGCGCTGGACCGCCAGCAGGTGCGTGTGCACGAGGTTGTCGCCCCAGCCGTTGAGCTCCTGACTCGTCGTGGGCGGGCCGTCGAATTTAAAGAATGCTGAATAGAGCGGATGATCGTTCGGCAGCTCGGCGAGCGGGCCCACCGCGCGCGCGATCTCCTCGGTCGCGGTCTTGTGGAAGGTGCCGTCCACGTCGTGGTTGTGGTCGTCGACGAAGAGGAGGCCGCCGCGCTCGGCGAAACGACGCACGTTGCGCCGCTCCGCGTCGTTGAACCGGACAGGCAGGTGCCCGGTGAGATACAGCAACGGAAACTCGAGCATGCGCTCGTCCGACAGGGAGACGATCACGCCGGTCGGCGCCACGGGGATCGCGGTGTAGCGCGCCACGCTGTCGATGATGTTCGCCGGCACGTACGGCGCACTGTCCCAGTCGCCGGACTCGTACCGCGCCGTCGCGAACACGAAGTCCGCGCTCACGGGACGATGCTCCATCGGCCGAGCGAGTCGTGCGCGACCGGCGTACCGGCAAGCGCGCGGCGCGCCGCCGCGAGCGCGCGCGACGCCGACACGCCATCGCCGCGCCGCAGCGCGTCGATCGCCTCGCCGAGCGCGCCGGCGAACGTCGGCGCGGACGCGAGCGCGTCGACGCGAAGCAGGAGGAGCGAATCGATCGCCGCACTCGGCGACGCGCGAAGCGACTCGACGATCCGGCCGAAGCGCGCGTCTCTCGCCGCGCCCGCGCTGTCCGCGGGCACGGCGCGGCGAGTGCTCGACGATCCGTGATCCTTGCCCTGCAGCCGCGCACGCGCGACGTCGACGATGATCGGCGGCGCGGCGCCGTGCAGGTACACGCGCTCCGCCTGCCGCGCCCGCTCGATGGCGGCCAGCGCGCGCCGCATGTGCGGAAGCGCCCGCCCGGGCTCGCCGATTTCGAGCGCGGTGCCGGCCTCCCACATCGCGTTGTACGCCTCGAGCAGCGGGCCATTGACGGCGACCACCGGCGTCTCGTCTCCGCCAAAATCCGTCGGATCGATCGCACGGCGCGTGGCGGAATCCGCACGCGCGAGCATCTCCTGCATCGAAGCCGCGCGTGCGGCCGGCTCGCCGCCGCTCTGCTCTTCTCCACTCGGCTGTCCGCCCAGACGCGAGAACACGACGTCGCCGACCGAGCGCCGGAGGCGGGCCTGATCCACCCCGATCGATTGCGATTCGTGCACGACACTGTCGCGCGCGAGCCGGGGGCGCTGCCGCTCGAGCGCTTCGGCCAGCATGATGAGCATTCGCTCACTGACCATGCTCTTGTCCTCGTCGGTCGGCGGCGCGGGCTCGACGGCGACCGAATCGTTCTCGCCGGGACGCGCGATCCGGATGGCGCGCGTCTCCGAGTACCCGAGGCCGGGCCCGGTCACGTCGTTCCCATCGCGAGCGACGGCGCGGATGTGCAGCAGATCGCCGGGCTTCAGGTGCAGCGAGTCGAGCCACAGCGCGACCGACAGCTCGAGCGCCTTTCCGCTCGCCGCAGCTTCGCCCAGCCGCATCGAACGCGACGTGAACTGCTCGCCCTCCCCCGAGCTGACGATCAGCTCGAACCAGCCGCTCGCGAGGCCGATGTCGTCCGCGAGCTGCGCCGAGAGTCCGAGCCTGCCGCGCGGCGCCGGGAGCACGGTGTCGCGCGCCGGTGCGACGAGCGTGACGCTCGGCGCCTGGTCCGCCACCGGCTCGAGTGCCACGATCTTCACGAACGATCGATCGACCAGGCGCACCGCATCGGGACGCGCGGGCTCGTGCGTCGTGATGGCCCACGTATCGGAGGAATCCGCGCGTGCGGCGATCGAGTCGCTCCCGACTCGCGCGAAGATGCCCGTCGGATCCCCGCGTCCGCGCAGAACGATCGCGCTGCCGACCAGCGCCCGGATCGACGACGGCTCGTCGATTCCCTGCACGCCGCCGTGCGCATACGCGGGCGGCTGCACGATGGCCACGAGCGGTTCTAGCCTGCTCGCTCCCGCGGGTCGCGCGAGCGCGCGATCGAGCGAATCGCCGGCATGCGGCGCGCGGAGGCGCGCGACCGCGCCGGCGGGAAAGAGCAGCAGCGCGACACCCGCGGCGACGATCAGCGCCGCGGGCGTGGCGAGGGAGCGGAGCGAGCGGCGCAGCGCGAGCGCGGTCCAGCGATCGGGCGTGACGTCGCGCGCGAGCGTCGGAGCGTTCATCTCGACGGCGGAGACGAGCCGGAATCCGAGCGACGGCACGTGTGCCTCGAGCCAGAGCGCCACCTCGCGAAGCGATCGCACCGCTCGGTCGCGCACGACGAGCGCGAGCGCGATACAGGTCGCACCCACCATCGCGATTCCGCCGAGGGCCGCGCGCGTATTGGGCGCGAGCGGCGCGGCACGGTCGACCAGCAGCGCGGCGACGAGCACGGTCGCGGCACCGACGAGCCCCCACCCCGCGGCACGCAGGATCACGCCGGCGACCAGCACCGCGCGCACGCGCCGCAGTGCGACGATGGCGCTCATCGTGCCGCGCCCCCCGTGCTGCGCCGCACCGCGAGCTCGACGATGAGGAGCACCGCGCCCACGAGCAGCAGCCACGGCGTCCACCGCGAGGTCGCGTCGGCGCGGATCGCGAGCGCCGACGTCGCCGCGAGGCTTCCGCCGCCGGTGAGCGCGGCGCGGTGCGCCGAGTCGAGCGGCGTCAGGTCGCGCGCTCCGCCGCAGGGCGCCAGCAGCGACTGCGCGAACGCGCGGAACGGTGGCCGCAGGGTGAGGTCGCTCGCGGGATCGATGAGGATTCCCACATCACGCACGCACCCGGCGCCGAGCCGCGATTCGCCGACCGCGATCTCGCCGTCGGCCCACCGCGCGATCGCCGCGCCGGGTGGCGCGAACGCGCGCGGGAACCGCCCGACGAGCGTCGCGCCGGAGGAGGCCGAGACGCCGCCGATCGCGTCGATCGTCGGGCGCGCGGGCCACCGCGCGTCGCCGCCGGTGGCGGGCCAGTGGAGAAGCACGTGTCCCGCTCCGCGCGCCCACGCCGAGTCCGCCGCCGAAACGTGGCCGCGATCGAGCCGCACCGATCCGGTGTCGTGCACCACGCCCATCAGCGCGAGCCCCGCGCGCACGACGTCGCCGGCGTCCACGCTCGTCTGCACGCCGGGCGCCCACCGCGGGGTGGCCGCCGGTTGGAGCGGCACGAGGCGAATGCGCCCGGGCCATACATCCCGGATGCGCGCCGTCGCCGCATCCATTTCCTCATTAGTAAACGCTGATATCACGATCAGCTCGACCGAGTCCGCCCGGCGCGCCATCCCGGCCGCGGCGCGCAGCGCGGCGGCCACTCCGGCCGAGAGCGAGCCGCGCGCGTTCGAGGTGGTGGAATCCACGCTCGGCACGACCCGCGCGACGCTGTCGAACGCGATCAGCACGGCGCCGCGGCCGGCGAACGCGCGCGCCGAATCGCGCGCCGCCAAGGGGTCCGCCACGGCGCGCGACCGGTCGACGACGATGATTCGCGCGGTGCGGCCGCGCGTCCCGGCGAACTCCGGCGCGGCGACTCCGATCGCGATCGCCGCGATCGCGGCGATCCGCAGCAGCAGCAGAAGCAGGTCACTCAAACCGAAGGCCGTCACGCGCGCCCGGATCGCGTGATGCGGGATGAACCGCGCCGTCGGGAGCGGCTCGGCGAGCGGCCGGCTGCGCGTGATGAAGTGGATCGCCGCCGCGGCGAGCGCCGCCACGCCGCCAACGACGAGCGCCGACGGCAGCAGCCAGGTCACGCCGTCGCTCCACCGGCGAGCGCGGGCGCGACGATGCGTCGCACGGCGTGCGCCGCGGGTTCATCGGTCGCGACTTCCACGTGCACGGCGCCCGCGGCTCGCCAACGACGCGCCGTGTCGGTACGCCAGCCCGCGAACGCGTCGAGGTACGCGCGCCGCGTCCGCTCATCGAGGATGCGCTGGATCGTCGGCGTTTCCGGATCGGCCGCGAGCATCGTGCGCGCCGGCGGCTCCAACTCCTCGCGCGCGACCACGTGCGCGACGTACACCTCGCCGCCCGCCGCGAGGTGCACGCGTGCGGTGTCGAGCAGCGCGTCGGCATCGCCCAGCAGATCGGTGATGATCGCGATGCGCGGCGTGTGTGCCGCCGCGACGAGGGGCGCCAGCGCGTCGTCGCCATCCGGATCCGCCGCGGCCACGGCGCGCGCGATCTCGGCCACGATGTCGCGGCGCGTGCGGGGCGGCACCACGCGCACCGAGCCGTCTGCGTCGCGCAGCACACAGCCCACGGGATCGCCGTCCCCGTGGGCCACGGCGGCGAGCGCGACGGCGATCTCCTGCGCCAGCGCCCACTTCGCCCGCGTGACGACCGGAAAGGCCATCGAGGCCGACGCGTCGAGCACGACGGTCGTCGGCAGCACCGCGTGATCGGTGGCGAGGCGGACGTACGCGCGATCGCTTCGCGCGAGCAGCTTCCAGTCGATGCGGCGGGTGTCGTCGCCCTGGCGATACGGCCGGAATTCGCTGAACTCGGCGGACGTGCCGCGCATCCGGGAGTGATGCACGCCATGCGCGCCGCCCGTGACCGTCCGCCGCGCCGGCCAGTGCACGCCGCGCACGGCATCGAGCAGCGCGCCGTACGGCGTGCCGCTCATCTCAGACGCGGATGTCGCTGCGCGGCGGCTCGACGCGCGCGAGCAGCTCGTCGATGACGCGCTCGGCGGTCACGCCCTCGGCTTCCGCCGCGAAGTTGAGCAGCACGCGGTGGCGCAGCACCGGATGCGCCACGCGCGCGACGTCCTCCGGCGAGACCACAGCGCGCCCGCCGAGGAGCGCGTGCGCCTTGGCGCCGAGGATGAGGGACTGTCCCGCGCGCGGGCCGGCGCCCCACCGGATGGACTGCTTCACGAGGGTGGGGGCGTTCGCCGCATCCGGTCGCGACGCGCGCACGAGCGCGGCGGCGTAGCGGAGAATGCTGTCGGTGGCGGTGACCTCGCGGGCAAGCCGCTGCAGCGCCATGAGCTCGTGCGCGCCGATCACCGGCTGGAGGCGCTCCGCGTCGGCGCCGGTGGTGTTGCGCAGGATCGCGATCTCCTCGTCTTCCGCGGGATACGACACGCGGATGTCGAACAGGAAGCGATCGAGCTGCGCTTCAGGGAGGGGATAGGTGCCTTCCTGCTCGATCGGATTCTGGGTCGCGAGCACGAAGAACGGCGCGGGGAGCCGCATCGTATCGCCGGCCGCGGTGACGCAGTGCTCCTGCATCGCCTCGAGCAGCGCCGCCTGCGTCCGCGGCGGCGCGCGGTTGATCTCGTCCGCGAGCACGATGTTGGCGAACACCGGCCCGCGCACGAAGCGGAAGCTCCGCGCGCCGGATACAGAATCTTCCTCCAATATTTCTGTACCCGTGATGTCGCTCGGCACGAGGTCCGGCGTGAACTGCACGCGCCGGAATTCCAGGTGCATCGCATCGGCGAGCGAGCGCACCATGAGCGTCTTCGCCAGGCCGGGCACGCCGACGAGCAGCGCGTGCCCGCCGGCGATGAGCGCCATGAGGATCTCGTCGAGCACGCGCGACTGCCCGACGATCCGCCGCTGGACCTCGCTCCGCAGGCGGCCCGCCGCGCCGATCAGCGCGTCCCGGTCAGCCACCGGGGGAGCGGTCGTCATGCCGAGTGGACCGGACTAGCGGACCGGCCGGCGGCGACGATGCGTGAGCAGCAGGATCGAGCCGTCGATCACGCCCGCGTCGGCCAGCGACGCGCCCTCGTCGAGGATCTCCCAGCCGCGCAGCTTGAGCACGAAATCCTCGTGCAGCTGGGCCTCCGGAAAGAGTGCCTCGAGGGCGCGCACCTTGACGACGAGCACCGGCTCCGTGGGCGCGACGACGATGCGCACCACGTCCCACACCTCGGGCATCTCGACGCGAATCGTGATCGCCGCCACGCCCTCGGGCGCGAGGCGGATCGTGGAGCTTCGCGCGCGGAGGCTGCCGACGAACGGCGCGCTCACAGGACCCCCGCCGGCGCGATCGTCGTGAAGAAGCGCGCGACCTGCATGTCGAAGAGATAGGCGGAGCCCGTGACGCGCGTCCCCTTCCCGTCCGGGGCCGGTGCGACGCCGATCACGATCTCCTCCGTGCCCTGCCCCCGGAACGAGCAGAAGGTCGGGCCTTCCTTGTCGAGGAACGTCGCATAGAGCGACGGACGGGTCGAGAAGAACGTCTTCGCGCGCGCGAGCACTTCCTCGCCGCTCAGGTCCGTGGTGACTTCCTGCACGGTGCGTTCAGACTTGCTCATGATCAACTCGGTTGAGGTGCTTCGAACCGCAACGGCACGTTCAGTGTGAACGTCGATCCCACGCCCGGTGCCGACGTGAGCGCGATGTCTCCCTGCAGCAATCGCGCGAGCCGGCGAGCGAGCGCCAGACCGAGGCCAGGGCCGCCGTACTCCCGCGTGAGCCCGCCGTCCACCTGGCGGAACTCCTCGAACACCAGCCGGTGCGCTTCGGCCGGAATCCCGATTCCCGTGTCCGAAATCGTGTAGAGCACGCGATCTCCGGCGACCCGGACCGACGCCTTCACCGACCCGTGATGCGTGAACTTGAATGCGTTGTCGATCAGCGCCCGCAGGGCTCTGGTGAGCGTCGCGCGATCGCCTCGCATCACCGGGACCTCTTCGGGCTCCGTGACCTCGAGCGACACCTCGGGCCGGCGCGCCTTGGCCGTGGCGAGCGCGTCGCGCAGCGGCGCGCGCGGATCCAGATCCGCCACCGCCGCCGCAACCGTGCCGCGCTTGAGCGCCGTCAGCTCGAGGAGGTCGCCGATGAGCCCGAGCAACTGCTCGCTCGACTCCTTCACCTGCTCCAACGTCTGCTGCTGCTCGCCGGTCATGGGGCCGGCGAACCCTTCCTGCATCAGCGAAATGTAGCCGATCACGGCCGTGAGCGGGGTCCGGAGCTCGTGCGAGATGTTGGCCAGGAACTCGTCCTTGGTCCGGCGCGCCTCCAGCAGATCCGCGTACTGCCGCTCGAGCGCGGCGTGCGAGTCGCGGAGCGCGGCGTTCGCGCGCTGGAGATCGTGAATCATCCGCGCCTTCTCGGCCGTCGCCGCCATCTGGTCCGCGACGGTCCGCATGAGCTGCCGCGTCTCGGGATTCACCGCGTGCGCCGACGCGAAGTAGAACGTCACCGTCCCCAGCACCGCGTCGCTCGTCTGGAGCGGCAGGGCCACGAACGAGCGGAAGCCCAGCTCGGTCGCCGCCTCGCGCCAGTCCTCGTGCGCCGGATTGGCGAACAGGTCGAGCACCTCGATCGTGCGGCGTTCGGCCGCGGCCTCGCCGCTCGGGCCCTTCCCGAGCCGCACGCGCATCTCGCTCAGGACGTGCGCCCATCGCTGCGGCCAGTTGTGCACCGCCGCCAGCCGCATGAGCTCCGCGTCGTCCTCGATCAGGTAGACGCAGGCGAACGTGGCGCCCACGAGCGGGCTCACGCGATCGAGCGCGAACTGGTAGACCTGCTCGGGCCGATCGGCGGTCAGAAACGCGTGCGCGATCTCGCGCACCGCGAGGAGCTCGCGGACCGCCGAGTCGGGCTGCTCCGCCGTGATGCGGAGCCGCTCCTGGAGCGAGGTCACGGGTTTCGTCACGGGTCAGAACTTACGAATCGTGCGGCGATCGAGCCAGAGAATCGCGCGATCCATACAGACCTATTTCTTTTTCGGAACGGTCAGCGTGCGGACTTCGACGCGGTGAATCAGCACGTTCGGCGGGGTGTCGAGCACCTTGTGAATCGCCTCCGCCACGTCCTCGGCGTGCAGCATCCAGCTCGGGTCGGCGTGCTCGGAGAACTCCGTGGCGACCGCACCCGGGTTGACCACGGAGACCTTCACGCCGGCGTCGCGCACCTCGAGCATCAGGCACTCGGTGAACGCCATCACGGCGTGCTTCGTCGCCGTGTAGCCGGTGCCGCCCGTGTAGGCGCTGCGGCCGGAGATCGAGCCGGTCATCACCACGTGTCCCGATCGGCGCGCGAGCATCGCGGGGAGCACGGCCCGCGTCACGTCGTAGAGCGCGTTGAGGTTCACGTCGACCATCTGCGTCCACTCGTCGCGCGTGAGCTCCATGAGCGGCTTGATCGTGCCCACGCCGGCGTTGTTGACGAGCACCTGCGCATCGATGCCGCCGAGCGCCGCGGCGACGGCGTCCGGATCGGTGATGTCGAGCGGTGCCGGGCGGCAGGATCCGCCGGTCCGCGCGATCTCCGCGGCCAGCGATTGAAGCTCGTCCGCGGATCGGGCGACAGCGACGATGTCGTAGTCGCTCGCGAGACGCAGCGCGGTGGCGCGTCCGATTCCCTTCGACGCACCGGTGATCACGGCGATGGGCTTGGCCATGCCGCGAAATCTACACGATCCGCTCGACGCCCTCCGGCGTGGTGATCGGCAGTCGCCCCACGCCCGCGGGCATCGACCACGAGGTCAACTGCCGGATGCGCCCGGCGTCGATGAGTCGGACCATCTCGTCGTGGCTCGCCGGCGCCGACGCGAGCGGCGCGCCGACGCTCGCGTTCCGCAGGAATCCCACCCAGCTGTTGCGGCCTTCGCGCTTGGCCGCGTAGGCCGCATGGTCGGCGAGCTGGACGACCGCCTCCCAGCCGAGCGCGTCGAGCGCCGCCAGGTCGAACGGATAGGGGGCGAAGCCGATCGAGCACGTCACGCGCACCGTGCGCCCATCGGGCAGCGTCGTCGCGTGCCGCTCGACGGCGAGGCGGAGGCGCTCCGCCGTGCGCGACGCCTGCTCGCGGTTGGTGAACCGGCTGATGATCAGGAACTCCTCGCCGCCCCAGCGCACGACGGCGTCCGAGTCGCGGCACGCCTTGCGAAGCACGGTGGCGAGCTGCGTGAGCACGAGATCGCCCGCGGCGTGGCCGTAGTCGTCGTTCACGCGCTTGAAGTGATCCACGTCCAACATGAGGAAAATCAGATCGGCGTCGTCGGGCGTTTCGCCGCGCGACGCGGTCGCGCGATAGCGGCGCAGGCTCGCCGCCACGTCCATGTGCATCGTCTGCTGCACGTAGCGGCGATTCCAGATGCCGGTGAGCGCGTCGGTGACGCTGAGCGCCTCCGCCATGCGCGTACGCTCCACGCGGCGGCGGTACGCGCCGAATGCCACGATCGCGATCAGCAGCGCGAGCACCGCCGCGCCGTCGCGCTGCAGGGCCCGGTGGCTGGCCCGAACCTCCAGCTCGGCGCGCTCCCGGCGGAGCGAATCGATCTCGCGGCCTCGCTGCGCGTCGGAGTACATCTGCTCGAGCGTCGCGATGCGCCGGGAGGTGTTGGCGCTGAATATCGAATCGCTCACGACCTTGGCCCGCTTGAACTCGGCCAGCGCGCTGGCGAGCTGCCCCTGCGCCTCGTCGTCGGCCGCCAGCTCTTCGGTCGAGCGGCGAATGAGCTCGCGCGAGGGCATCGCGTTGGCGAGGGCGAGCGCTTCGCTCGCATGCTCCTTGGCCGTCGCGGGCGCCCCGCCCGCACGCTCCGCCTTGGCCATGCCGAGATGGATCTGCGCCGCCAATCCCTTGTCCTGCACCTGATCGCTGATCACCATCGCGGTCCGCAACTCGCGCCGGGCGGCGTCGAGCTGATTCATGGCGATGTACAGCAGCCCGATGTTGAGGTGCGAGAGCGCGATCGCCGAGCGGTCGTCGAGCGCGGCGCGGATCTCCAGCGCCTGACGCTGGTAGACGAGCGCGTTCGCGTAGTCCTTCGCGTCGAAGTACGTGTCGCCGATGTTGCTGAGCGTCGCCGCGATGCGCGCCTTCGCGCCGAGCTCGCGGCGCAGCGCCAGCGCGCGGTCGAAGTACGCCAGCGCCTGGTCGAACTGGTGCAGGCGATCGTAGACGATGCCGATGTTGTTCAACGAAAGCGCGATCGCCGCCTTGTCGCCGAGGCGCTGCCGGATCGAGAGTGCCTCGAGATGCAGGGAGAGGCTGCGCGGATAATCGGCGAGGTCCGTCGAGTAGACGAACCCGAGGTTGTTCAGCGAATTCGCAAGCTCGCGGTCGTTGCCGGCGGCGCGCTGCAGCACGAGCGCCTGGTTGAACAATCCCACCGCCTTGGTCGGATCGCCCATGCGCTGCGCGAGCGAGCCGAGATTGCTCAACGCCCGCGCCTCGCCGGCCTTGTCGCCGACGCGCTCGGCGAAGTGGCGTGCGCTGTCGGCGTAGAACGTGGCCGAGTCGTAGCGGCCGAGCGTCATGCTCGCCCACCCCATCTCGTTGAGCGCCGAGATGTTCGGCGCCGGATCCGGCGTGACGGCGAACAGCCTGATCGCCTCGGCGCCGTAGCGCAGCGCACGCTCCGGCTCGTCGAGCTTGTGGGCATCGACGAGCTTGGCGAGCGCGCGCGCCCGCTCGAGGCCGGTAAGCGTCGGAAGGCGGTTCTCGAGGTCGGCCGTCGGATTCTGGGCGACGCTGGTTCGGCCGGCAAGCGACAGAGCGCACGCCGCAACGAGCAGAACGCGGAACCGGCAGCCGCCTCGGCGGCGGAGCATCATCGAGGAGGGGAGGAGGAGCACTGCATGAGTAGATGAAGATAGACGGAATTCCCCATCCCCGGGCAACGCGATGGCGCGCCGGCCAAACGCGCTGTAGTCTCGGTGCATGCAGACTGCCTCGATGCGCCCGCCACGTGAGGTATTGCCGGACCTGCCCGAGCGCCCACCGCGCCTCTCGTGGCCGGCGGTGCTGGCGATGTTCACGGCGATCGGCGTGCTCCGGTTCACGTATTTCTACCTCGACGACATCACGCGAGGGCACGCGGGCACGCTCGCCAGCCGGCTGCTCGAGGAGAGCACCGGCGCCTACGCGGCGATGCTCGTGTTCCCGATCATCGCGCTCGCCGAGCGCTGGTTCCCGCTCACCCAGGACCGCTGGCGCCGGAATCTCTGGGGGCACGCGGCCGCGTTCGCCTCGTTCACCGCCCTGCACACGACGTTGATGTGGGCGAGCCGCGCCGTGATCTCCCCGTTGGCCGGGCTCGGCGCCTACGACTACGGCCGCATGCCCTGGCGGTACTTCATGGAGTCGGGCGAGGACCTGCTCGGATACTCGCTTTTCATATGCCTGCTCACCTTCCTCCGCGTGCAGCAGCGGCTGCGCGACCGGGAGGTGCACGCGCTCGCGCTCGCCCGCGACGCCGCCGAGGCACGCCTCGCGTCGCTGACCGATCGCCTCCAGCCGCACTTCCTGTTCAACGCGCTCAACACGATCTCCTCGGCCGTGTACGAGGATCCCGCGACCGCCGACGAGATGATCAGCCGGCTGGGCGACCTGCTTCGGCAGTCGCTCCGAACGGGCGATCGGCGGGAAGTCTCCGTGGCCGAAGAGCTCGCCCTGCTCCGCGCCTATGTCGCGTTCGTCGAGATGCGCTTCGGGGACCGACTCTCCGTCGTCATTCGCGCCGACTCGGCTGCCGCGTCGCTGGCGCTGCCCGCGTTCCTGCTCCAACCACTCGTCGAGAACGCGGTGCGCCACGGCTCGGCGATCGACGGCGGCATGGCCGAGATCACCGTGTCGATCGAGCGAGAGGGTGATTGGCTGGCGGTGACGATCGAGAACGAGGTCGCGGAGCACGGCGCGAGCGAGCCCGGGACCGGGACGGGATTGCAGTCCACCGGCGACCGCCTCCGCCTGCTCTACGGCGACGCACACGCCTTCACCGCCGCGCGCGACGGCGAGCGGTTCCGCGTCGGCGTCCGCGTGCCGGCGCGGCCGGCGCCGGCCGCCGTGCCCTCCCTCGCGCTCACGGCGACGCACGCCGCGTATGCGGGCGCTGATCGTTGACGACGAGGAGCCGGCGCGCGCCAAGGTGCGCCGGCTTCTCTCTGCCGAACCCGACATCGAGATCGTCGGCGAAGCGAAGACCGGCCGCGAAGCCGTCGCGGCGATCCGCCGCTCCATGCCGGACATCGTGTTTCTCGACATCCAGATGCCAGGGCTCGACGGCTTCGGCGTGCTCGACGCGATCTCGAGGCACGAGGCGCCGTACGTCGTCTTCATCACCGCGGACGACCAGCAGGCGATCCGCGCCTTCGAGGTGGGCGCGGTGGACTATCTGCTGAAGCCATTCTCGCCGGCGAGATTCCAGCAAGTGCTCGAGCGTGCGCGTGCGCGACTCGGCAACGCGCGCCTCGTCGCGGAGGCATCGCCGGATCGCGAGTCGCTCGAGCGCGTGCTCGTGATCGAGAACGGGCGCGCCGCGTTCGTCCCCGTCGACGCGATCGACAGGATCGAGGCCGACCGCAACTACGTGACGCTATTCGCCGGCGGTGCACGCCACCGGCTGCGCGCGACGCTGGCGACGATCGCGGGGCGGCTCGACCGCGCGAAGTTCATCCAGGTGAATCGATCCACGATCGTGCGCCTGGATGCGGTGCGCGCGATCGACGAGTGGTCGCACGGCGATTATCGCGTGACCATGCTCGACGGCACGGAACTGACGTGGAGCCGCCGCTTTCGAGCGGTCGCGGAACGCACCTTCGGCGTGAACGGCTGACCCACTCGTCCCGGCGCCATCCCGCTCGTCCCGCCTGCGCGCCGTCGGTCCCGCCCCCGTAGGGGAATCACGCGGCCGCACGCATCTTGACCGCGATCGAACTCTCCGGACCCATCATGCGCATTCTCATAATCGGCGCGCTCGCCGCCGGCACGCTCGCCGCTCCCGCCCCGTTGTCCGCCCAGCAGCGCCACGGCGGCGAGTGGGGAGCCAACGGGCACGACGCCTTCGGCACGCGCTACTCGCCGCTCACGCAGATCACGCGCGACAACGTGAATCGGCTCGCCCTCGCCTGGACCTATCACACCGGCGACGCCGCGCAGAGCGACGATCGGACGCGGTTCGAGGCGACGCCGCTCATGGTCGACGGCACGCTGTACGTTTCGACCCCGCTCGGCCGAGTGATGGCGCTCGATCCCTCCACGGGCAAGGAACGCTGGCGCTACGACGCCCACGCCGTGCGCGGCGACTGGGGCGATCCGGCGAACCGGGGCGTGTCGACTTGGCTCGACCGCAAGGCGCCCGCGAACGCCGCGTGCAAGCGCAGCATTTATCTCGGGACGATCGACGCGCGCATCATCGCGCTCGATGCGCGCACGGGACGGCCGTGCGCCGATTTCGGCCGCGGCGGCACCGTGTCCCTGCGCACGGGACTCCACAACGCGCCGTTGTACGAGGAGGAATACGAGCTGACCTCGCCGCCCGCGATCATCAACGGGCTCGTCGTCACCGGCTCGGCGGTCGCCGACAACGGTCGCGTGGACGCCGCCAGCGGCGAGGTGCGCGCGTACGACGCGAGGACCGGCGCGCTGCGGTGGAGCTGGGATCCGGTCCCGCGTGATTCCACGGACCCGGCGTACAAGACGTGGCGGAGCGGCATGGGACACGTCACCGGCGCGGCGAACGCGTGGTCGATCATCGCCGCCGACTCGGCGCGCGATCTCGTGTTCGTGCCCACCGGCAGTCCGAGCCCGGACTACTACGGCGGCGAGCGCCTCGGCGACAACCGGTACGGCAATTCGATCGTCGCGTTGCGCGCGTCCACGGGCAAGGTGGTGTGGTCGTTCCAGGCCGTCCATCACGATCTCTGGGACTACGACGTGGCGGCGCCGCCCGCGCTGGCGACGATCACGCACGACGGCCGGCGCGTCGACGTCGTTCTGCAAACGCTCAAGACGGGGCAGCTCTTCGTGCTCGACCGCGACACGGGCAAGCCCGTGTTCCCCGTCGCGGAGCGTCCGGTCCCCGCGAGCACCGTATACGGGGAGCACGCGTCGCCGACGCAGCCGTTCAACACCGTGATCCCGCCGCTCAGCCCGCAGGGCATGACGCTGGACGACGTGTGGGGTCCGACGCCGGCCGACCGCGAGGCCTGCCTCGCGCAGATTCGTCCGCTGCGCAACGAGGGCGTGTTCACGCCGCCGAGTCTGGAGGGCACGCTGGCGGTTCCGTCCAACGTCGGCGGCGCGCATTGGGGCGGCCTCGCGTTCGATCCCGCGCACCAGCTCGCGGTCGTTCCGGTCAACCGCATCGCGGCCATGGTGCAGCTCATTCCCGTGGACAAGCTCGACACGCTCGACATGCACTCGAACGAGTCGCGCCTCGGCGATCAGTACACGCGGATGCACGGCACGCCGTACGTGATGCGGCGGCGGTTCCTCTTCAGCCCGAGCAAGCTCCCGTGCACCAAGCCGCCATTCGGGTCCCTCGTCGCGATCGACCTGAAAACGGGCGCCAAGGCGTGGGAGGTCCCGCTGGGCGATCTGTCGATCACCCACCCGGAGCTATCAGCAATCTCTAAAACGCCGCTCGGGGCGCCGAACCTCGGCGGCCCGATCGTCACCGCGGGAGGCCTCGTGTTCGTGGCCGGCACGATGGACAACTCGCTCCGCGCGTTCGACGTGGAGACCGGCAAGGAGCTCTGGCGCGGAACGCTCCCCGCCGGCGGCCGGGCGACGCCGATGACGTACGAGGCGGGGGGGCGGCAGTACGTGGCGATCGCGGTGGGCGGCGGAGATCAGTGGGGGAAAAACGACGCGATCGTCGCGTTCGCGCTGCCGCGGTAGCTCCTACCCGAGCAGCTTCTCCACCGCGCGCACGAGCGGCCCGAACGTGAGCTCCTTCCCCGCCACGCGCTGGGCCTGCTCCTGCGCCAGCTCGCGCTGCCCTTCCCCGAACAGGGCCGAGCAGATCCAGGGACCGGCGCGCGGGTTGCGCCACCAGTCGACGTCGTAGCGCTCGACCAAGGTCTCGTCGATCAGCGCCTGGAGCTGCCAGGCGCGGAGATAGCGCGCGGCGTAGTAGCGCGCGTCCACGTCGACGAACGCGTCGGCGCGGTTGTACCGGAAGTTCGTCGCCGCCGTGAGCACGTCGACGTAGAGATCGGGGAGCGATTCCCAGCGCGTGGTGCCGCCGTAGAGCTGGATCTCGTAGAGCAGCTTGGCGCAGTAGCGGCGGAGGAAGTGCAGCTCCTCGAGCCCCGTCCACCGCAGGAACTCGGGGATCTTCGACGCACTCAGCTCCGTGTAGCGCGCGAGCCACCCGGCGTCCTTCATCCGGTGGTCGAAGAGCATCGCGTACCCTTCGGTGATCGAGTTGTCGCCGAGCCAGCGGTACTCGAACAGCAGTTCCGGGTGCATGTACGCGAAGTGCAGTGCATGCCCGAGCTCATGGAGGAACGTCGTCCAGTCCGACTGGCCGCCGTGCGGGCGCAGCACGAGGTATACCTCGTCCGGAATGCGCACCGGCGAGCAGAAGGCGCGCGACCGCTTGCCTTCGCGTTCTTCCGTATCGAGGCGCACGCGGCCGGCGGCGAGCGGATCGACGCCCATCTCGCGCACCTGGCGCCGGATCTCCGACTCCATGCGCGCCGCCGGGAAGTACGCATCGAACTCGCGCGCACGGAACAGCGCGAGCGCGTCGGCGCGGGTGACCTCGGAAACGTCCATCCCGAGCACGCGCTTCGTGTAGTACGGCAGCGCCTCGTTCCAGAGCGCCTGCGTGTCCTTCAGAAATTGCTCACACTGCGCGGCGAGCGGCGCGAGCGGAATCCCGCTCAACAGCTCCCACGTTGCGTTGTACGTCGGCGCGAGCTCGAGCTGTTCGGTGATCTCGCGCTCGCGCTGGAACCGCTCCCGGCGCAGCGGTGCCAGCTCCTTCTCCAGCAGCCTCGCGCGGCCGGATTCGATCGCGTGGCGCTCGGCCGGATCCGCGGTGTTGGCCATCTCGATCGCCACCGCCTCGTACTGGATCTCGCGACCCTCCGGCAGCCGCACGACCGCGCTCGCCTCCCACGCGATCTCGCGCTCGTCGAGCGGGGCGAGCTGCCGCGCGGACTGCGAGTCGCTCTGCCAGTCGAGCAGCAGCCGCGCCGAGCGCAACTCCTCGCTGCCTTCCGGCGCGTTGCGGAACGTCTCGCGCGCCAGCGCCAGCGAGTCATCGTTGAGAATGTTCGCATGGCGCGCGTAGATCGGCTGCAGCTCGGCAGTCGCCTTGTGCCCCGAGTGCGCGAGGTAGTACTCGCGCGAGATCTCGACCATGAACGCTTCGCCCTCGCGGCGAAGCCGGTCCAGCGTCAGATCGCTCACGTCGTCAGACGAGCGCGAATCACGTCGCCGACGCGGTCGGCGGCGATGCGCTCCTGCTGGAGCGTGTCGCGGTCGCGGAGCGTCACCGTGCCGTCCTCGTTCGTCTGCCCGTCGACCGTGATGCAGTACGGCGTGCCGACTTCGTCCTGCCGCCGATAGCGGCGCCCGATCGCGCCCGATTCGTCGTAGAACACCGGGAAGGACTTCCGCAGCTCGTGCGCGAGCTTCTCGGCGAACTCCGGCATGCCGTCCTTCTTCACCAGCGGGAAGATCCCCGCCTTGATCGGCGCGAGCGCGGGATGGAGGCCGAGCACCGTGCGGCCCTCGGACTCGCCTTCCACCGTTTCCTCGCGATACGCGTTGACGAGCACGGCGAGCGTCGTGCGGTCGGCGCCGACGGACGTCTCGACGACGAACGGCACGTAGCGGCGATTGTTCGGCTGGTCGAAGTACTCGAGCTTCTTGCCTGAGAACTCTTGATGCCGTCCGAGATCGAAGTCACCCCTGTTGTGAACGCCCTCGATCTCCTGAAAATCCAACGAACCGCCGAAGTCGAACTGGATGTCGAACGCGGCGCGCGCGTAGTGCGCCAGCTCTTCCTTCGTGTGCTGGTGGAAGAGCAGCCGCGCGGGGTCGAGCCCGAGCGCCTTGTGCCAGCTCATGCGCTGCTCCTTCCAGTACTCGAACCAGTGCATGTCCGTGCCCGGCTCGACGAAGAACTGCATCTCCATCTGCTCGAACTCGCGCGTGCGGAAGATGAAGTTCCCCGGCGTGATCTCGTTCCGGAACGCCTTGCCGATCTGCGCGATGCCGAACGGGACCTTCTGGCGCGTGGACTGCTGCACGTTCAGAAAATTCACATAGATGCCCTGCGCCGTTTCCGGGCGCAGGTACGCCACCGACGCCGAGTCCTCGACGGGACCGATGAACGTCTTGAACATCAGGTTGAACATGCGCGGCTCGGACAGCGTGCCCTTCATGCCGCACGCGGGGCACTGCGCCTCCGGCGTGCCGGGCACGCCCTTGATCTTGGGATCGTCGGCGCGGAAGCGCTTTTTACAGTTCCGGCAGTCGACGAGCGGATCGGTGAAGCCGGCGACGTGGCCGCTGGCCTCCCAGACGCGCGGATGCATGAGGATCGCGGCGTCGAGCCCCTCGATGTCGTCGCGGGCGCGGACCATCGCGTGCCACCAGCGGTCCTTGAGGTTCTTCTTGAGCTCGACGCCGAGCGGGCCGTAGTCCCACACCGATCCAGCGCCGCCGTAGATCTCGGACGACTGGAAGATGAAGCCGCGGCGCTTGCAGAGCGAAACGAGTTTCTCGAGGACGTCGGGTTGATTGGGCATGCGAGTATGGGCGATCCGGCGAACGTGCAGCGAGGCTGAGAGGTATCCGATCAAGATAATCGGAACGGGGGCCGAGTTGCCGAGCGGAGCGGGGCTCCACAGCTTTGGCGAGGCGGAATTCTCACGTGACCGGGGGCTTCCTTGCGGATCCATCACCGTCACGACCGGCGCCGACGGTCGCTTCCGGATCGTCGGCCTGCCGCCCCGCGATTACATCGTCATCGTGCGGCGCATCGGATACGGGCCTGTCTCGGCCATCGTGCACCCGGACGTCGACGACACCCTGCGTGCATCCTTCATGCTTGCGCCCGTGTCCACGATGCTCGACACGATCGTCATCACCGAACCGTCCATCCCCGGCCGCCTGGCCGAGTTCGAAGGACGACGTAGCACCGGGCAAGGTCAGTTCATGACGCAGGCGCAGATCGAGCAATACGACTTCGCCGGCGTCTCCGATCTGCTGCGCACGTTCCATTCGATCAACATCATCAACGGGATCGCGGTCGCGCAGCGCGCGGTCATGCGCCTGCAGCCCGGCCCCTGCGCACTCACGTTCTACATCGACGGCGTGCGCATTCCCACGCCGAACGTGGAGCGCGATCTCCCGTCGCCGAAGGAAGTCGCGGGCATCGAAGTGTACGTGAACTCGGGCGAGATCCCGCTCCAGTACAGGTCGTTCGGCGGCGACCACCCGGGATGGCCGAGCGGCGGGTTTTGCGGCGTGGTACTGCTGTGGACGCGAAGCGGAACCTGATCGACCTTGCCCCTCGCTGGATGTACATGTACATTGGACATGTACATCATGGAGGTACTCGTGTCGCCACAGGGCAAGCGAGTCCGCGAGCAGACGGTGGTCTATCTCACGGACCGCGACCGCGAGCTGCTGGAGAAATTGGTCTCGTCCACCGGACTCTCCCGCACCGAATTGTTTCGCCGCGGATTGTGGGCACTCGCGGCGCAGTTCGGAACGCGCGACGCCCCGTCGGCTTTCGAACAGCTCATCGCCGGCGCCCACGGCTTCAACGCCCCGGCGGACTACGCCGAACGCGCCGACGACTATCTCTACGGTGGCAAGCCAGTGCTCACCCGCGTCGCGGAGAGCGCCGGCACCGATGCGGCATCGCAGCCCACGGCCAAGCAGCCGCCGAAGAAGCGCGGTAAGCGTGCGCGTCCTCGTTGACACGAGCGCCCTGTTGGCGCTCGCCAATGGCCGCGATCAATGGCACGCGCGCGCGGTTCGCATCGCCCGCGCGAACGCCGCCTCGGGGATCCGCTACGTGAGCACCACGCTGGTGCTCGCCGAATTTCATGCGCACGTCCTGTACGTGCGCGGGCCGGACGAGGCACGTCGCAGGGTCTCCGCCCTGCTCGAGGACCCGGTGCACGAATGGCACCCCGTCGATGCGGCGTTCGCGTCGGATGCGGTGGCGCACTGGATCCTGCGCTACGCCGACCAGCGCTTCTCGCTCGCCGACGCCGTGAGCTTCGAACTGATGCGCCGCGAACGCCTCAAGCAGGCATTCGCGTTCGACAAGCACTTCGAGACCGCGGGCTTCGCGCTGCTCGACTGAGCGCGCGCTAGGTATCCAGCTCCGCGCTCAGCTTGGGCTCCGGCGGCACGGCCTCGCCCAGGATCCGCGCGACGATCTTGTCGCCGTGATACCGGCCGTTCTCGATGAACACCTTGTTCGCGTCGAAGCCGGCCACGACGACGCCAGCGATGAACAGTCCGGACACGCTGGTCTCG
>DASZUN010000160.1:0-18920 GCA_035547615.1 Gemmatimonadaceae bacterium
GGCGGGCTGGTGTGCGCCCAAGGCATGCGTCGCCGACAATGACCTCGCGCTCGGCCGCATCGTGGAAGGCCTGAGCCACTCGAGCTTCTGGAAGCACATGGCGATCCTCGTCGTCGAGGACGACGCGCAGGACGGCGTCGATCACATCGACGGGCATCGTACCGTCGCGCTGCTCGCGAGCCCGTACGCGCGCCGCAGGGCGATCGACAGCACGTTCTACAGCCACCCGAGCATGGTGAAGACGATCGAACTGATGCTCGGCCTGCCCGCGTTGAGCATGTACGATCTCGTCGCGACCGACATGCACGCGAGCTTCATCAGTCCGATCGAGAAGCCGGACTACGCCCCGTACACCGCGCTCGAGCCGAAGCAGTCGCTGTACGAGACCAATCTGCGGCCGAGCGCGATCACCGGCTCGAACGCGGCGCTTCGGCGCGATGCGGCGCGCGCGAGTGCACGCATGAATTTCATGGAGCCCGACGCCGCGCCGACGGAGCAGCTCAATCGCATCCTGTGGCACGACGCGAAAGGGTGGCAGACGCCGTATCCGGCGGTGCGGCATTCGCTGTTCTTTCCGCTCGCGTCGGATATCGCCGACGAGGACCGCGACGAGAAGCCGACGCGAAAGCAGCGCTGAGCGGCGTCATTCGCCTCGCACTGTTGCGACCTGGAGCGGGGGAGACGCCTTCGTCCTCGGCGGCGTGTGCGACGAAGGCTTGCGTTCGAGCCCCGAATCAGCTCGCTCGCAGAATCTCGACTGGATCGGCCTCCGTCGCGCGACGCAGCGGCCCGACGCAGGCCACCGCTCCCGCCAGAACGAGCAGCACTTCCGCGGAGAGCAGCGCGATCGCGAACTCATAGTGCACGTTGAACAGGGCGTCGGCGACGGCGTGCGTGCCCCACAAGCCGAGGAAAGCGCCGAGACCGATCCCGGCCAACACGGTCACGCTCGTGTCGTGCAGCACCAGGTGCGCGACGTCCGACGACTGCGCGCCCAGTGCCACGCGGATCGCGTACTCTCGTAGCCGGCGCGCGACCGCGTATGCGAGCACGCCATACAATCCCACGGCGCACAGCACGAGTCCGAAAATCCCGAAGGCGGCGAGCGTCGCCGCAAGGAACCCGGTGAACGAGCGCGTCTGGTCGTAGCTCTGGAGCCACGGGTGCACGTTGGGCACGCCGAACCACGGCGCCACGTCCTGGATCTCATGTCGCACGTCGAGCGATAGCGCCTCGCGTCCCGCGTATCCGCCCACGCCGTCGCCGCGCACGATCAGTTCGCGCTGCCGTTCCGAGTCGTGCGGATTGAGCACGTACACGCGCGGCTCCGGGGGGAGATCGTTGTCGCGCCGCGGCGCATACTCCGTCACCGGTGTCACCCCGATGACGTGGATCCAGGGCGCCGTCGACTTCTCGTCGCCAAGCTTAATCATGTGTCCAACAGGATTACGAAGGTCCGGAAAGAGCCGCGCCGCCGCGGCCGCGTCGATGATCGCGACGGGCAGCGACCCGCCGCGATCGCCCGCCGCGAAGTCGCGCCCCTGGATGACGGGAATCCCGAACGTGCGTAAGTAATCGGGGCTCACGGACGTGTAACTCGGAGCGTTCATCCAGTGATCACCGCTCTTGCCTTCCTCAGCGTAGATCACGCTGTGGTCCGGCCCCTCGCTCGATGAGGTCGCGACGGTCGTAACGTGCGGCACGTGTCGCATGCTCGCGAGCATCCCGTTATAGAAGTGGTCGGGCACGTCCGGCGACGTCATGCGGTCGGCGGGCACCCGAAGGCTGGCCGTGATCAGACGTGTCGCGTCAAAATGGAAGTGATAGCGCGCGAGTCGAATCGAGAAGATGATGAACAGACCGGACGCCATGAGTAGTCCGGTGGACAGCGCGACCTCGACGATGATCAGCGGGTTGTACCGGTCCCGGAACCGGTCGGTGGACGCGCCGCCCTCTTTGATCGGTTCGATCGGATCGGTTCTCGACGCGCGAAGCGCCGGGAGCGCGCCGGCGAACATCGTCGCCAGCGCCGCGATCGCCGCGGCGAAGCCGAACACGCGCCAGCTCGGCGTGGCGCGCAAATCGCCGAGCACCGGCACGTATGGCGTGAGCACGTGTGGGATGACGTGCATCGCCCAGATCATGAGGAGCGCTCCGAGCGCGAGCCCTGCGGCGACGACGACGGCGCACTCGAGAAGCACCTGCGACACGATCGTGCGCCGGCTCGCGCCAAGCGCGACGCGAATCGCCAGCTCGCGCCGGCGCGCAACGCCGCGCGCGAGCATCATCGTCCCGAGGTTCGCGCACGCGATGATCAAGACAAGCGCGACGATGCCGAGCATGAGGCGAAACTCCGTGTAATTCTCAGGCGACCCCGTGCCAACAGACTGCGGGTACGCGACGTACGGCCGGTCCTGGCCGTACGTGAGCGCGATCCGCTGCATGATCGTCTGCAGATCGTGCCGCACGCCGAGATATGTGACATTGGGCTTGGCTCGAAACACGATGCGAGGGCCGAGGTGGCGCGCTGCGGTATCGCCGGCGATCGCCTGGTCGGGCACCCACACGTCCGTGGCGAACGGGAAGTGGACGCCGGGCGGCATGATGCCGATGACGTCGTAGGTCGCGGAGGCGACCGTGATCTTCAAGCCGCGTTCGAGCGGCGCTCCGTGAAAGAACCGGATCCAGAGCGCGTGGCTGATCAGCGCTTGTTGCGTCGCCATGCTGGCCGGGACATTCGCCGAGAATCCGCGGCCCGCTTCCGGTCTGACGCCGAGGATGTCGAATACATTCGGCGAGACGGCAACAGCGCGTCCGTCTTCTGCCTGTCCACCGCCAGAGAGGAACGTGAGCATCATTGTCCAGTCGCCGACCATCTGCGCCGACTGGAGACCATCGCGAACAGCGCGCGCCACGTTCGCCGGCGCCACCGGCCGCTGCCTGTCGCCGCCGGCGTAGTTCACGACGAACACCTGCTCGGGGTGTATGTACGGGACGTATGGATGGACCACACCGTCCACGATGCCGAATAGCGTCGTGTTGAGCGTGAGTGCGAGGCCCACCGACAGCACCGCCACGATCGTGAATACCGGGCTGCGTGCGAGCGCACGGATCGTATATCGAAGCATGCTGGGCTCAGAGGACCGGTGGAGTTGTTGCTGGCTGCGAATTCGAACTGTATCGGATGAGTAATACAGTAAGAAACTATATTCAGCGACGCAAGCTACGTGCGGCCCACCGAGGATTCTCGCGCGCTTTTTTCCCAGCGCACCCGCACGCAATCGTTCACCACCGAATCGCGCTCCGCCGCGCGCATGAACTTCATGGAACCCGACGCCGCGCCGACGGAGCAACTCAATCGCATCCTGTGGCACGACGCGAAAGGGTGGAACACGCCGTATCCGGCGGTGCGGCACTCGTTGTTCTTTCCGCTCGCGGCGGATGTGGCCGACGAGGATCGCGACGAGAAGCCGGCGCGAAAGCGGAACTAGGACCCGCGGCGCACCGAATATTAAGGCAATTTAATATTTCAGCTTAAAATACGTTCATCACGGAACGCTCTCGCGTTCCATGAGCGAATCCTTGGCATCCCCTCGATTCGACCCGGCAATTGATATTGCCGACGATCGGAATTGTCGCTAATGTGGCGCGCCCTCTACTGCCTCGATCCGTCCCCTGCCTGACGAGGAGTCGCGCCCATGGTCGAAAAGGTCAATCTGGCATTCGATTACGCCGTTGCCGCCGGACCCGTCATGCTGTCCATCGCGATCGGCGACGGACAGATCGGCGGCTCGGCGCTGTCGCTCGACGGCACGGCGATTGGCCCGCAAGGCACGATCACGAATCTGAAAATAGGAAACGGGCCCGCGCTGGTGGCAAAGAAGCTGAGCGCCAAGACCCTGGTCGCGCCGGTGAACGATGATACGAGCTTCACCAGTGTCACGTACACGTTGACCGGCGGCGCAACGCATCCGCCGTTCACGTTCTCGCACGAGTTGCAGAACCCGGGTGATGGTGTTCAGTACGTGATGACGATCAATTTCGTCGCCGCGAACGGAGGGCTGTGACATGCGCCACGCTCTTCGACTCGCCGCATTCGGCTTCCTCGCGATCGGCGCCGCTCCCTCGCCGAGCATGGGACAAGGGATTGGCGATATCAGCAAACTCAACGTCGCGGACGTCACCGCGCCGAGCTCACCGGCATTCACGATTCTCGGAATCGCGCCGACTTCCATTCAGAAGCCAGCCGACTCGCGCGCGATCTCGACATCGCTCCTCGCGCTCACGCACGACAAGTCGTTTCCGAGCAACCTGGCGGTCGAGGTCACGCCCTACTGGCTGAAGTCGCGCCCCTCGCTCACGTTCGATCAGCTATATCGAAGCAGCATCGGAAGTACGTTCCTCCGCACCTCGGCCTTCTCGGTTGGCAGTACGCCGCGGCTTCAAGGGAAAGACACCATCGGGACGGGATTTGCCCTGGGATATCGGGCCATGCTCTGGTCGGGCCGGCAGTCGGACGTCCTCAAAGGGGTCAAGGATCGTTTGATCGCCGGACTTGGCGCTTGTGCAGCGGCATCAGACGTCGACGCCTGCTACGCCAAGCTGAAGCCACTCATCGATTCGGTGAAGAGCAACATGGAACCGGTCGGCTTCCGGTTCCAACTGGCAACCGCGGCGAGCGCACAGTTTCCACGCGACAGCTTCGCGCTCGGCCATGTCAAGACCGTCGGGCTTTGGGCGACGCCAAGCTACACGCTGGAACAACACGTCGACTTCATCGCCGTCGCGCGGTACCTCCGAATTCGATCGGACACTACGGGCATTGCGGCCACGAAGGCTGCCGATGTTGGGCTGCGCCTGCTGTGGAAGCCGACGGCGGCATTCGGCCTGTCAGCGGAGGGGCTGGCGCGACACCTCGATGCTCCGGACGGCACCGCGACATGGACGCGGCGGTTCGGCGCCGTCATCGAATTGCAGGCGTCGGACGACTGGTATATCACCTACGCGCTCGGCAAGGATTTCGCCGCGTCGACCGTGAGCCGTAGCCCGCTGTTCGCGTCACTCGGGCTCAACTTGGGATTCGGAAACAAGCCGACGGTAAAGGTCCAGTAGCGGCACGTGTCCTGGCGGTGCAATGCTCTTCGCCACCGCCAAGCGGACGGCTACCGCGGTGGGACGCTCGTGTCCGTGACGCGCTGCTCGAGCAGCGCGAGCTCGATGCCATGGTAATGCGGCGGCAGATGCGGATCGACAGGCATGGTGCGCGCTCCGACGAGTCGAAAGCCGAATCGCTCATAGTACGAGAGGAGCCCTTCGTTGTCTGACCACGTGTCGATGCGTACGCCAAAGCGGCCGAGCTCGACGCAGCGCGATCGCATCCACTCCATCACGAGCGCGAAGACGCCGGGCGTGTGACACGCCTCGGCCCGTGCGACGCGGTGCAGGTATAGATACCGGTCTGCGTCGGCGTCGTCCCAGATCGCCGGATCCTGCTCCAGCACCACGAAGACCGCCATCACCTCGTCGGCCTCGCGAGCGCAGAAGAGCTGACCCGCATCGACGAGCTGACGGATGGCCGTCGCGTCGAACCCGAGCCACGCCGCGCTTCCATGCGCGAGCTGCACCGTGCGCGCATACGCGTAGGCGTCGACTGCCGCCTGGACGTCGTGCAGCGTTGCCGGTTCGATTCGCATGAGGGCTGAAGCGAGTAGTCGTGGCGGGCGAGCACGCCGTCATCGGAATGGAGGCCCGCCGCGGGCGCAAGGTAATCGGGGCTGCCGGCGCCGCGCGAGACGATCCAGATTGGGCGCATGCGCACACCCGCTCCGCAGGATCGCTCCATGCACCGATACGACGCACTCCCCGAGTTGGCCGGACTCTCCACCTACGCCGGCGCCACGCGCATCGGCTGGTCGGTGGACGAGAACGTCGAGCGCCTGCTCCGCCTGCACTGGATGGAGCGACGCCTCATGGCCGCACTCGTCGCACGAATCACCGCCGAGCCGGTGTGGGAGGTGAAGTGCGCGCTCGGATTGCACCAGTGGCAGAGCGCCGAGCGCATCACGGCGCTTCGGGGCCGGATCGCCGAGATGCGGAATCCCGTTCCGCCACTCGACGGCGCGCCATACGGTGCCGAGTCGATCGACGCGCTGTTCGACGAGGCCATGCGCGCGCGCGACACCCGCGAGCTCGTCATGGCCGTTTACGGCGTCGTGTTCCCTCACCTCGCTGACGCATATCGCGCGCACCACGACGGATGCAACCCACTCGTCGACCACCCCACCGCACGACTGATCCGGCTCGCGCTCCCCGAGCTCGACGACGCCGTGCAGTGGGGACGCGCTGCGCTGGCCGTGCTCGGCGAAGCCGACGCACATCGCGATCGCCTGCAGGCCGTGCTGCACGGTGCCCATGTCGACTCGCCCGATGCACCGCCAGCACCGCCACCACCGCCCGACTTTCATCCGCGGCGCGACGAGCGATTCGACGGCCAGTACAACTTCGAGTTCGCGCCACACGTCGTGTACAACATGCCCGAGGCCAGCGCCGAGGAGCGCAATCTCGCGCTGCTGTGCAAGCGAACGCTCGAGATGGACGTGCCGGAGATGATGGCGTCGTTCATGACGGAGCGAACGGGGCAACCGTGGGAGTTCTACCACGACTACTCGCGCCAGCTCTGGGACGAGATGCGACACGCGATGATGGGGAGCGTGGCCCTCGAGGCGCGCGGCGTCGACTGGAAGCGCGACGTTCCGCTCAACGTCAGCTTCGCGCTCCGGCTCAACCTGCACGCCGAGCCGATCGAGCGGCAGATGATGCTCTATGCGATCGAGCAGTCGCTCATGCCCGCCGACACCGGGAAGCGCTTCGAGCACCAGACGGCCGTCGCCGCCGGCGATGCGCTGTCAGCGCATTTCCACGACTACGACTGGGCGGACGAAGTGCTGCACGCGCAGATCGGACGGCGTGCGCTCAAGCGCGAGGGCATCAGCCCCGACGAGGCGCGCGAGCGAGCGCACGCGATTCACGAGAAGACGTGGGCGGCGCTCGACGGGTACCGGCATCTGTCCGAGCAGCGGGACTGGTGGCCGGGGTTCGTGCGGGAGACGCTCGGGATCGAGAGCGCGACGGTTCAGGGGGCACGACCGCAGCTCAATATTTTCAGCGAGTGAGGTCCGAGCGCAGCCGGGGCGCCGCGTCCGCGGTATAGCTCACGAAGCGCACCGGACGCATGCCCGACGTGCAGTCAGGCACCTCACGATAGCGATCGCGAGCCGCCGCAGCCGACGTTCGGGATACTGTCCCTGACACGAAGGCTCTGCGGAAGGAGGGTTCGATGCGCCGCTCCATCTTGCTCGCCGGAGCTCTCGCGGCCTGCCGCCTCACCGTTGCGATGTCGGCTGACGCACAGGCTGTGACCTACTACGAGAACATGCGATCAGCCGACCGCCCACTCGAGCCGGACCGCATGTGGTGCGAGAACGTTGCGCGAGCGTACGCCTACGAGATGATCGATGCGCTCCCGCCAGTCAGCCTCCCCAACACCACTCTCGGCCGAGCGATCATCGGCGCGACGCAGATCGCGGTCAATACGCGCGCACAGCGGTACTTCGACGAGCGCTTCGCCGATTGTCTCCGCGGCTTTGGCTGGGCGCCGGTGTCCGATGCAGAGGTGGCCCGACGCCGGGCAGACGCGGAGCGAAGCGCTGAGAATGCCGTTCGGCAGCAGGCAGAGGCGGAGCGCCGGGCGGCTGAGAGCGCGAGGGCGCACGCGGACAGCGTCGCCGCGTTCATGCGAGAGCCGCCGCATCTCCTCGAGCCAGAGTTCGATGCATTCGAGCAGGACACGCTGCGTGCGACGACTTTGGCCGCGCTCCATGCGGCTGACCCCAACATGCCGATCCTCGGCGCGTTCTATGTGCGCATACCAAGAGACCCGAGCCGGCCGCAACTGACGGGACTCCTGTTCGTGCACGCCGAGCGCGATCCGTGGGCCGGCGGCGAACCGCGCTTCGTCCTGCTCCTCAACGACTCGACTCCGTACTCGATTCCGCAAGACGCGATGGACGTCGCGTACGAAGCTCCGGACAGCACGAGATTGGGCACAGCGCGCATCTTCGTGCGCTTGACCCCGCGCGGGTTCCAGCAATTGAGCACGTTGGATAGCGTGCGCGCGCGACTCGGCGACCTCGAGTTCGTGATCCCGCCGGCGCATATGGCGGCAATGCGGCAACTCGCAGCGACCCTACGCGCGGAAGCACCGCCCGCACGGAATCGAGAAAGGCGGAAGCCAACCGCGCGTACCCGCCCTCCGTCCGTGAGCCCGGCAGCGAGCAAGCGGCCGTTGTGATGAGACGCCGCGTCGGCGCCCGGGATACGCCTCGTGCCGTTGCCGCCCACGAGAGGGCTGGTCGTAGCGCCGCAGCAACACGAATGCGCCACAGAAATGAGTCAGAGGCCCTCGCGCGGCTGATGTAGCGATCGCACCAGCGGCTGAGTTTCCCGTTCGCATCTCTTGGCAGCAACGCGTGTTGGCGCAATCGCGCCACGTGCGCATTGCCCGATCGCGACGGATACGTGTCGCGGCACACCGGCTGCCTGTGGCGGACTCGACCGCGCTGCTCCCGCGGGGCTCCGAGGCTCCGCGAATCACACTGCCCTTTTCCGAGGTGCCCATGCGCTTCAGTTCCGCCGGCGTTCGCGGCGGGGGCTGCATCATGCTCGCCCTGGCGGCAATCGCCGCCTCAGCCCGAGCAAACGCCCAGGCTCCCGCTGCCACGCTTCCCGCGCCGTGCCTTGACTCGACCTACCAGGTTCTCCGCGGGCGACCAATCGATTCACTCTCGACGCGTGAATACGCAGCGTTCGCATTGCGGGACCGCGCCTGCGTCGAGGCCATGACTTCAACCGCGACCTCCGGCGGACATCCGGTCTCACCGTCGTCCGGCTTGAACACGACGGCAGGCTCGGTCGGCAAGCTCGTCGCCGCCGTGGCGGATACCGCGCACGCCAACCTCGTTGGCGTCGCGAAGATCGATACGAACCCGTTGGCGACCGTTCCATCCTTGACGCCTCTGCGGCAACGCGGGTGGTTCTCGCTCGGGCTCGGCGCCGGGACGCTCGGCTGCTCGGCCTGCGAGGGACATCAGGCGACTGGGCTGAGCGGCGGACTCGTGTTGGGCCATGCGATCAATCAGTCGGTTCTCCTTGGTGTCGGCACAACAGGTTGGTACAAGTCAGAAGATGGGGCCGCCGTCGCCGCGGGCACCGTCGACTTGCGCATTCGAGAATACATGAACGCAGACAGTCGCTTCTTTTCGACCGTCGGCTTCGGCCTCGGACACGTCAGCGCAGCGGTCGACTGGTACGGCGCTGCGACGGAGTACGGGCTCGGCTACGTTATCGGACTTGGCTACGACGCTCCGCTGAGCCAGACCACCGCGCTCACACCGTACTTCCACTACTTTGGGGTACACACGCAATCCGTCGACGTGCACGTCGCGCAGTTCGGACTCGCGGTCACCTGGTTCTAGAGTGGCCTGCGCGGGTCGGTGACAACGAGGAGCGGGGAGGCATCCGTCCTCTCCGCATTCTCGCCATCGACGTGCATACCGAACGCCTCGGCTCGTCGTTGCGCCATGCAGAATGGATCGAGGGGGCGATTCGGGCTGGAACCCTCGCCGGGCGCGATTCTCTTTTGGATTGAACCCACGGCACGTGCGCGCGCGCCGACGTTCTTCGGCCGTGTCGGAACACGGATCACCGCCTCGAGTACGCGTGACCGCGTGGCGACGTCAGTCTTCGCAGTCGGCGAAAGCGACTCCGCGGTGCTTAGCCCACTCGTGATGGTAGCAGGTGTGGCGGTTTCGACGTCGCGGGGCGTGAACGCGACAACGCCCCGCACCACCGAAGTGATGCAGGGCGTTGGTCTTATCACATTGCCCCTCCTGGGATCGAACCAGGACTCTCCTGATCCAGAGTCAGGCGTGTTGCCAGTTACACCAAGGGGCAGCAACTATCTTTGTCTGTACCACCAAACACCACTCCCCCGGCCACGCCGGGGAACCCTCTCAGTATAGTTTGCATACCACCCTCGATCAACCCCGATCGAGCCGTTTCTACCACGCCGAACCCGCTCCACGCTCCGCCGTAACCCCAACACCCGCCACCGCTTGCACAACTCGCGTCTTCCTGCGCCAGCCTGGCTCCGCCTCGCAGCCGCGGCCGCCATCCTGACCCTCGGAACGACCGCCTGTCGTGACACGCTCCGGGTCGCCGGGCCCAGCCCAGCCACCGCCGAATCGCGCGCCGATCAGCTCTTCGCCGCATTCGCCACGCGCTTCGACTCCCCGCTCCTCTCCCCGCGCTACGACGTCGCGCGCGTCAAGCTCGCCGGCTCCGCGCTCGTCCCGTCGCGCATCTTCGACGACACCACCATCTGGCTCTCGCGGCCGTCGCCCACGCTCCGCCTCGTCTACGTGAGCGGCACGCACGCCAACGGCCGCTATCACCTCGACGAGCGCGCGAGCCTCACGCCGCCCGAGGCGCCGGGCGACACGCGCCACACGATCGCGCTCCAGCAGCTCGCACCGTCCGTGTACCGCTGGGACACCAACGTCGATCTCGCCGTCGGCACGATCGGCGCGCAGGACATGAGCGTTCTCATATCGACGCTCCTCCGCTCCGCCGAGGGCCGCTCCGAGGCCGAGCTGCGCGAGAACTACCGGGTCGCGTTTCCCCACGCCGCCGCCGCGTTCGGCCGCGGCTTCGCCATCGACTCCATCCGCATCCTCCCGGGCCCGCTGGGCACGACCAGCGTCGCCGTCACCGCGTCGTTCCGCCCGGAGCTCATGCGCGCGGCGTATCCCGAGCTCGCCGGTTATCTCGACAAGTACCTGGGGCCGGCGAAGTACACGCTCAACCTCGCCGACCGCACGGGCGCGCCGCTCTTCGAGGCGGTGGGGCGCGACCGGCAGCTCACGATCCGCTACCGCGTGCAGAACGGATCGCTCGTCACGCTCTTCGGGCCGGCGCGGCCGTGGGCCGACAGCCTCGTGCTCACCGCCGACGTCTCGCTCAAGGTGCGCATGTTCACGGTCGGGTTTCACCACCTCGTCACGGATTTCGTGATCGCTAATACCGGCCACGATCGCTCGTGGACCGTGGTCGCGCAGCACGAGCCGCAGTGGGATCTGCCGCTCATCACCGAGCGCCTGATCCGCACGCCGCTCCGCCGCCCGTTCGAGGGCGAGGGATCGCTCTTCCGCCTCTCCATCCGCGACAGCGCGGGCACGCAGTCCGTCTTCGGCCGCCGCACGCGGCTCGACGTGCAGGAGAGCCCGATCATGCGCTTCATCGGATCGCTCGCGTCGCACGCGGTCGGCGATCTCGACACGCGCGTCGAGACGGAGGAGGACGCATTTCTCCGCGACGGATTCCTCGCGCTGCAGGCCGACGTCCGCGGGCTGGGCGGCGCCTGGCGCGCCGGCACTGGCGCCGAGTCGCCCGCACGGTAGCCCACCGCTAACGAACCGCTACGGCGCGTACTCCGAGCGCCGCGACGTGAACATCTCGACGAACGCGCGCGCCGCCGGCTTGGCCGGCTCCGTCCCGGCATACAGCAGCGCCGCGGACCATTCGCCGATCGAAGGCTTGAACGGCACGAACCGCACGGACGGTCCGAATCGCGCCACCACATCCGGCACGATCGCCACGCCGACCCCCGCGGCGACCATGCCGAGCTGCAGCACGAAGTCGTTCGATTCAGCAATGATCGTCGGCGCGACGCCCGCGTTGCTGAAGATGCGGTCGACCTGTTGGCGCGAGACCCAGTTCTCCGGCAGCGCGATGAGCGGCTGCTCGACGGCGGCGGCGAGCGTCACCGAAGCCCGCTTGGCGAGGGCGTCGGACTCGCGGACGGCGAGCACGTACGGGTAGCGGCCGAGCGGAATCGACGTGATCCCGTCGGGCGCGTGAGCGGGCCCGATCGCGATGTCCACCTCGCCCGAGCGCACTTCCTCGTACAAGGGCGACGAGAGCCGGCGCACGTTCACGTACACGCCGGGATAGGCCATGTGGAAATCGCGCAGCAGCGACGCGAGTCTGAGCCGCGGCGGCAGCGCCTGGATCACACCCATGGTCAGCGTGCCGGTGAGCGTCCCCGCCGTGTGCCGCACGGCCGCCTGCGCCTCGGCCACGTCGGCGAGCGCGCGGCGTGCACCGGTGAGCAGCACGCGGCCCGCCTCGGTGAGCTGCACGTGGTGCCGCGACCGGTGGAACAGCGGCGTCTCCAGCTCGCGCTCCAGCGCCGCGATCGAGGCCGAGATGCCGGACTGAACTATGTGCATGCGGCGCGCCGCGCGGGTGAAGCTCTGCTCCTCCGCGACCGCCACGAAGTGCGCCAACTGTCGAAGCTCCAATTATCAATCTCCAATAGAGATAGCGATAATCTCAAACAGATATTTGACGAATCGCCGTTCCGGCACGGAACATTACCGTTTGACCATACGGCACTATAGCGATGCTCATCGGACTTCGGCGCCGGTTCGTCCCACTCCGGGTACGGCTGCCGCTTCTCGTGGTCGTGCTGCTCGCCGCGTGCACGACCGGTGTGATCGTCGTCTCCTATCGCGCGGTCAGGCTGTCCACCGCCTCCGCCGCCATGAACCAGCTGCGCAGCGCCGCGGATCACATTGCGGGTGCGTTCGTACCCTCGCTCCGCAACTCCATCGCTGACGCACGGGCCGTCGGCCAGCGGCCGGCGATCGCCCGCTGGCTGGCCACGGGCGCCAATGCCGGCGCGGCAACCGCCGCCCTCGATTCGTCACACCACGTCAACGCCAACACGGCGGCCCGCATCGAGCGCCGCGGCGGCGGACAGATCGCCATGGGCGACGGCCCGCTCGTCGACGCGGCCCGCTCGGCGTGGTCGGGCACCGGAGTCAGCCCCTTCTTTACGTACCACGACAGCGTAGCGTTCGCCGTCCGCGTCCCGCTGCTCGTCGCCGGCGACACCGTCGGGCGCATCGTCGTCGCGCAGGTCATGCGCGATACGGCCGCGCAGGGATCGCTCATCGGAGGGCTGATCGGCAGGGACGCGACGTTCCTCATCGGCAACGCCGACGGAAGCGTCTGGACCAACATGGCGACCCGCGTCCCCGCCCCGGTCAGCTCGGCGACGCTCGCGCGGCTGCTCGCACCGAACCGTCGGCCCGGCGGCGCGGGCGACACGCTCGCCGCGGCGGAGCTGATCCCGGGCTCGCCGTGGGTGGTGTGGATCGGCCAACCGACCACGATCGCGCTCGCCGCGGCGACGTCGCTGATGTGGAGGCTCGCGGCGCTGGCGCTGCTCGTAATCCTCGCCGGCGGCGTCGTCGCGTGGATGATCCTGCGCCAGTTCACCAAGCCGATCGACGATCTCGCGCAGGCCGCCGAGCAGCTCGCGCGCGGCGAGTACCAGCCGCGGGCCGTGCGCACCGGCGGCGACGAAGTCGGGCGGCTCACCGCGTCGTTCCATGAGATGGCCGGGCAAATCAGCCAGCATCAGCAGGAGCTCGAGGACCAGGTCAACGAGCGCACCGTCGCCCTCGAGAAGGCGCTGTTCGACCTCCAGCTCGCGCAGGAGGAGAACGTCAAGCGCGAGCGGCTCGCGGTGCTCGGCCAGCTCGCCGGCGGTGTGGGGCACGAGCTGCGCAACCCGCTCGGCGTGATGACGAACGCGGTGTTCGTGCTCGAGTCTGTGCTCACGGATCCGAATCAGATCGTCCGCGACTACCTCGGCATCCTGCGCGGGCAGATCGGCCTCTCGGAGAAGATCATCTCCGACCTGCTCGACTTCGCGCGCACGAAGCCGGCGGCGCGCATGCCGACGACGGCGGAAGCGATCGTCCGCGCGCAGCTCGCGCGCATGGATCCGCCGAAGAACGTCGCCATCGATCTCGACGTGCCGGCTTCGCTGCCGCCGGTCCACGTGGACCCGGTGCAGATCGGCCAGGTCGTGTTCAACCTCGTGATGAACGGCGTGCAGGCGATGACCGAGTCCGGCGGCACGCTGCGCTGCTCGGCGCGCCACGACGGCAACGGGAGCGTCCGTCTGGACGTGACGGACTCCGGTCCCGGCATCCCGCCGGACGTCGCCGCCCGCATCTTCGAGCCGCTGTTCACCACGAAAGTCAAAGGCCTTGGCCTCGGGCTCACCGTGTCGCGCATGCTCGCCGAGAACAACGGCGGCTATCTCACGTTCGAGTCGACCGTCGGCGCGGGAACGACCTTCACCCTGACGCTCCCGGTCGCCGCATGACGAAGCAACGCCGCGTACTGATCGTCGACGACGAAGTGCTGATGGTCCGGACGCTCTGCGACATTCTCGAGATGCACGGGTGGGAGGTTCGGGGCGTGCACGCCGGCGAAGAGGCGCTCGAGGTGCTGAAGACTGAAAGGTTCGACATCGTGCTGATGGACGTGCGCATGGGCGGGATGACGGGCGTCGACGCGCTCCGCATCATCCGCGAGGAGCATCCGGGCCTGCCGGTGATGCTCATGACGGCGTACTCGACCGCCGAGCTGCTCGAGGAAGCCGAGCGGCAGGGCGCCGTGCGCATTCTCTCCAAGCCGCTCGCGATCAAGGGCCTGCTCGACATGCTCGAGTCGATCACGGAGCCGGAGCGCCGCGTGCTCGTGGTCGACGACAACCACCAGTTCCTCGCCACGCTCGCCGAGATCATCCAGTCGCACGGCTACTCGGTGATGCGCGCCGACTCGCTCGGGGGCGCCCTCTCGCAGCTCGCGAGGGCGACGCCCGGAGTCGTGCTGCTGGACATGCGGCTCGACTCGGTGGACGCGAACATGTCCGTGCTGGCGATCCGCCGCGCGAGCCCGGGTGTCATTCTGATTCTCTATAGCGGCTCGGAGGCCTCGCTCCCCAAGAGCGGGCCGGCCGCCGAATCCGCCTACGCGGTACTCAAGAAGCCGTTCGCGCCCGACGACATGCTGCGATTGCTCGACGAGGTGTTCAGTGGCTAGCCGTCTCCCGATTCTGGTCGTCGACGACGACGTCATGATGGTTCGCACGATCGGCGACATCCTGCGCTTCCGCGGATACGACCCGATCGCCGCCTCGAGCGGACGCGAGGGGCTCGAATTCACGCGCCAGCGCCCCGATCCGCCGGCGATCGCGCTCGTCGACCTCAAGCTGCCGGACATGGACGGCATGCAGCTCGTGTCGGAGCTCCGCTCCATCGCGCCGCTGCTCGAGGTGCTGATCCTCACGGGCTACGCGAGCGTGGAGAGCGCGGTGGCCGCGCTCCGCGAGCACAGCTACGACTACCTCGTGAAGCCCGTCGCGCCGGAGCACCTCGTGACGAGCATCGCGCGCGCCGGCGACCGGTGGCAGCGGCGGCACGCCGAGGTGATGCTCGAGGAGAGCGAGCTGCGGCTCCGGCGGATGTTCGAGTGCGTGAGCGACGCCGTGTTCATCACCGATGACGACAAGCGCATCATCGACGCCAACCCGGCGGCGGTGGCGCTCGTCGCACGCTCGGTCGAGGCGCTCCGCGGACAGCCGCTCGACGTGCTGCTCGCGCCGGTGCTGCCGTACGTGGACGTGCGCGCGTCGGCGTTCGCGCCGGGGATGCACGTGCACTCGGTGCGCGACCTGAGCGAGCAGCGCCGGCTCGAGGGCGTGGTGCGCCACGCGCAGAAGATGGAGGCCGTCGGGCGACTCGCCGGCGGCATCGCGCACGACTTCAACAACGTGCTCACGGCGATCACCGGCTTCACGTCGATCCTGCGCAAGGAGCGGCCGGAGGGCGATCCGGACCGGCCGATCCTCGAGGAGATCCTCGGCGCCGCCAACCGCGGTGCGACGCTCACGCGGCAACTGCTGGCGTTCAGCCGCAAGCAGACGCTCAATCCGCGGCGGCTCGACGTGAACGAGACGATCCGCGGCATCGAGAACATCCTGCAGCGCCTGCTCGGCGACGAGCTCGAGCTCCGGCTGCAGCTCGCCGACGATCTCGCCTTCGTGCACGCCGATCCCGGGCAGATCGAGCAGGTGCTGCTCAATCTCGTGGTGAATGCGCGCGACGCCATGGAGCCCGGCGGCTGTCTCAGCGTCGTGACGTCCAACATGGAGCTCGTGCGGCCGGGCAGCATGCGGTCCGGCACATTCGTCGTGATGGACGTGTGCGACACGGGCGCCGGGATGTCGTCGGCGGTGATGGAGCAGATCTTCGAGCCGTTCTTCACGACGAAGCCCGAGGGCAAGGGCACGGGACTGGGCCTCTCGATCGTGCACGGCATCATCGAGCAGTCGGGCGGATTCGTGCAGGTCCAGAGCGAGGCCGGCGCCGGCACGCGATTCCGAGTGGCGCTGCCCCGTTACGAGATCGAGGCCGACCTGGCACGCGCGTGAAGGCCCGGATCGACGAGCTGCTCCGGACCGCGGTCGAGCGGGGCGCGTCCGACCTGCACTTGCGGGCGGGCGCGGCGCCGATGCTGCGCGTCAACGGCGAGATCCATCGCCTGCCGGGAGCGCCGCTCGAGGCGGCGGAGTTGTCGGCGATGCTCGCTGCGTCGATGGACGAGGATACGCGCACGGAGTTCACGGCCAACCTCGACGCCGACTACGCGTACGACGTCGCGCCGCTCGGCCGGTTCCGCGTCAACGCGCTGCACGATCGCCGCGGGCCGGCGGCGGTGTTCCGGCACATCCCCGCCGCCATCGCGACGGTCGAGACGCTGGGACTCTCGGTGGACGTGCAGCGCGTCTGCGAGCTGCGGCGCGGCCTCGTGCTCGTGACCGGCCCGACGGGCTCCGGCAAATCGACCACCTTGTGCGCGCTGATCGACCAGATCAACCGCACGCGGCGCGACCACATCGTCACGATCGAGGACCCGATCGAGTTCGTGCACCAGGACGTGCGCTGCGTGGTCACGCAGCGCGAGGTCGGGGCACACACGCGCTCGTTCAAGCGGGCGCTCCGGGCCGCGCTGCGCGAGGACCCGGACGTCGTGCTCATCGGCGAGATGAGAGATCTCGAAACCATGTCGATCGCGCTCGAGACAGCCGAGACGGGGCACCTGGTGTTCGGCACCCTCCACACGACCACCGCGACCGCCGCGGTGGACCGCATCATCGACCAGTATCCGACGGACCAGCAGGAGCAGATCCGGACGATGCTCGCCGATACGCTGGTGGCGGTGATCGCGCAGACGCTCTGCCGGCGGATCGACGGCGGGCGCGTGGCGGCGCGCGAGATCCTGTTCAACACGCCGGCCGTCGCGAATCTGATCCGCGAGGGCAAGGCCTTTCAGATCTCGTCGATCATGCAGACGTCGCGCGCGCAGGGAATGGTGACGCTCAACGCCGCGCTCGAGGCGCTGGTGGACCAGCGGGTGATCGACGCCGCCGAGGCGTACTCGCACGCCGTCGAGAAACCGTCGCTGCTCGCCACGCTCAAGCGGAAGGGTGTCCCGCTGCTCGGCATCGACGATCCGGCGGGCTCACGGGCGCAGATGCTGCTGGGCCAGCGGATGGTGGGGTAGGTGGTCTGTGGTCTGTGGACCGTGTGCCCCGAAAACGAAAAACGCCACCGAGCGATTGCTCGTGGCGTCTCATGTCGGTCGAGTGGTCTCGCCCGCGGAACTGCCTCGCGCGCCGTCATTGGAACTCTACGTCCTACCGACCGGCGGCGGGCAAACCATTCCGAGAGCGAGAAACATGCCGAACCGTACCATCTCTTTTGCGGCCGACGCCGCTTCATGGAGCTGACCGGGATCGAACCGGTGACCTCTGCAGTGCGATTGCAGCGCTCTCCCAGCTGAGCTACAGCCCCCCGTCATGGAAAAGGCCCCGCAATCCAAAGCGGGGCCGCTCCCGACTGAGGTAAATCTAGAGAGCGGAGCGTGTTGCGTCAAGTTGACGCGCGACCGGCGGGGGGGGTAACGGGGCGGCAGAGGCGCGTGTAGGGTCGCTCGCTTGCGCTCGCTGTCGGGTCGTGCGCGCACGGCGCGCAACTGTAAGGTTGCGCATCGGCCGCTGCGCGGCCTCGCGGTAGGGTGGCCGTTGGAGCGTCCAAAGGCGATTTTCGACCCTACGCGCCACCACCCGACAGGCGGCGCAGCCGCCGACCCTACAGCGCAGCGACCCTACAGCGCACTCACCCCCTTTCATGTTCTCCGACCTCCGCCCCACCGACATCCTCGCCGCCGGCGACCGCATCCGGCCGTTCGTCACCCGCACCCCGCTCCTCCGCAGCAACGCGCTGAGCGACATCGCGGGCGGCGACGTGTACCTCAAGCTCGAGAACCGGCAGATCACCGGCTCCTTCAAGCTGCGCGGCGCGATGAACGTGCTGGCGACGCTGCCGCCTGACGTCCGCGAGCGCGGCGTGGTCGCGTCCTCCGCGGGAAATCACGGCCTCGGTGTGGCGTACGCGGCGAAGCACTTCGGCGTGCGCGCGACGATCTTCGTGCCGAGCACCGCGCCGCAGGTGAAGCGCGACGGCATCACGGCGCTCGGCGCCACGATCGACACGACGCAGCCGCACTACGACGCGGCGATGGACGCCGCGAAGGCGTTCGCCGCGGAGCGCGGCGCGACGTTCATCAATCCCTGTCTGGGCGAGATGCTGCTCGCCGGTCAGGGGACCGTCGCGCTCGAGATTCTGGGCGACGTACCCGATCTCGCGACGCTCGTGCTCAACGTCGGCGGCGGCGGGCTGCTCGGCGGCTGCGCGACGCTCGTGCGGGCGGTCGCGCCGGGGGTTCGCATCGTGGGCGCACAGAGCGTGAACACGGCCGCGATGGCGAAGTCGCTCGCCGCCGGCCGCCTGGTGGAGATCGAGAATCTGCCGACGCTCGCCGATGGCCTCGCGGGGCAGATCGATGAGGAGGCGCTCGACATCGGCGAGCACGGGCTC
>DASZUN010000161.1:0-15514 GCA_035547615.1 Gemmatimonadaceae bacterium
GCGCGACGTCGGCGAACTGCCAGCGGTATCCATCGCGATAGCGATCGAGCTCCGCGCGGAGCTGCCGCGCCTCCAGCGCCTGGTCGATGAGCAGCTTGAGCTCGGGGAGCGCGATCGGCTTCTCGAGGAAGTGGAACGCCCCGGCGCGCACGGCGGCGACGGCCGTCTCGATCTCACCGTACGCGGTCATCATGATCACGGCGAGCCCGGGGTCGAGCGCCTTGAGCCGGGGCAGCAGCTCGAGCCCCACCGCGTCCGGCAGGCGCACGTCGAGCATCACGACGTCGGCCGGCTCGGCGGCGAGCGTCGCGAGCAGCGCGGCCGCATCCTCCACGCCCTCGGTCCGGCATCCCGCGTCGGCGAGGTGCTCGGAGAGCCAGAGGCGAATGAGCATTTCATCATCACAGATCACGACACGCGGCTTCTGGGTCATGAGGCCAGCGCCTCCTCGGGCCGGGTGGCCGCGGCGCGGGCGCGGGGCAGCCGCAGCACGACCGACGTGCCCACGCCCGGCGTGCTGGCCAGCGTCACGGAGCCGCCGTGGCGCTGGACGATCTCGCGCGTGATCGGGAGCCCGAGCCCGGTGCCGGTGTGGCGCGTCGTGAAGAACGGCTTGAACACGGCGTCGAGGTCGGCGGCGGCGATGCCCCGCCCCGTATCCTCGACGGCGATGTGGATCTCGTGCTCGGCGCCGCTGACGGTGATCCGGACCGCGCCGCCGCTCGCTGTGGCCTGCACGGCGTTCATGACCACGTTCACGATCGCCTGGTGCAGCATGTCCTCGTCGCCGAGCAGCCGCGGCGCCGATTCCGCCCGCACCTCGAGGCGGACGCCGGCCCGGTCCGCCGTGGGCTGCACGAGCCGGATCGCGCGATCGACGAGGTGCGCGGCGCTCACCGGGGCGAGCGTCGGCTCCGCGGGCCGCGCGAACGTCAACAGCTCCTGCATCGCCTGCTGGATGCGCGCGAGCTGACGCGCCATCTCGTCGGTGATCGGGCTCAACGCGGGATCCGGTCCGATGCGCCGCCGCACGAGATCGAGCCCATTCGACACGCCGACGACGGGGTTCTTGATCTCGTGCGCGATGCCGCTCGCGAGCTCGCCGACGGTGGCGAGCTGCGACGCGCGCTCGATCTCCCGCTGGTGCAGCTCGGCGACGCGCGCCGTCGTCGTCGCGAGGGCGGCGGTCATATCGTTGAACGCGCGTCCGAGCTCGCCGATCTCGTCGCGCTCCGGCGCCGTGACGCGTGCCGTGAGATCGCCGCCCGCCACGCGCCGCGTGGCCCCGAGCAGCCGCCCGATCGGCGCAACGATTTCCGCGGCGACGATCCACGCCATCGCCACGATCGCGCAGCCGAGCAGGAACTCGAGCACGGCCGAGAGGCCGCCGAGCGCGCGCAGCTCGCCGAATGCTTCGGCGGCGGGCGCCTCGACGAGGAATCGCCATGGATAGCCCGGGATGTCGGCCACCGCGCCGAGCTGCTCGACGCCGGCCGCGTCGCGATACCGCGGATCGCTTCGCGGCTGCACGAGCAGCGGACTGCGGAGCGGCGCCGTGAAGTCCACGGGCCCGCTCGCGCCGGAGACGAAGAGCGGCCGTCGGTGCTCGTCGACCACGGAGGCGACGAGCGGGCCGGCGACGTGATCCGGCATCTGTAAGAAATCGCTGAACCCGGAGAGCCGGACGGTGCCGCCGAGGAAGGCGACGAGGCCGACATGTGGCCGGATGAGCGGCGCGACGAGCCGGAACTCCGGCTCCGGGTCGGTGGCGCCCCCGCTCATGCCGATGCTGATCGACGGGCCGCCGCGCTCCGTGGGAAGGATCGGCGCGATGTCGCTCGCGCCGCCCGACGCGGCGATCACGTGCCCGTCCGGCGTATACAGATACAGCGCGGCGAAGGCCGGCAGCTCGCGCCGCTTCTCGTCGAGCAGCGCCGCGACCGCCTGCGGCGTGGCCACGCCGCCCATCTCGCCGGCCGGCAGTCCCCGCGCACGCAACGCGCCGGCCTTGAGAAATTCGTTGCCGGCGACAATCGCCTCCATCAGCAGCAGGTGACGATCGACGCGATCGCGGATGTGCTGCGCCTCGACCTGCGCGATGGACGCGAGCGCGCGCTCGACCTGCCGTTCGATGATGCCGTGGCTCCGCCGATAGCCGATCACGTTGGTCGCGATCAACGGCACCAGCGAGAACAGAAGGAACCACGCCAACAGCCGTCGATTGAGCCGACCCCGCATGAGGCCTCGCCATCCCTGAACGTGTGCTACGGCAATCTCCCACACTCGCATGGTCGCTCCCGGTGTGCGCGACACGCCGCGCGGCTGCGCGCATCGTGATGGCAAGAGGAGCGCCCGGGCCGCGTCGCGACTCAACGCGCGTACATCCAACGAGTTGAGCGAAACGGCGCGCCGCGAGGGGCGGGTGATTTGCCCCACTCTACGCGCGCCGTTTCCGGCGCGGCAGGGGCATTTCCCCCGGTCCTGCGTCAGGGTTTTTCAACCTCGAATGAGCATAAGCTCACCACAGGCAACGGGTTGTTCGGCGGACGCGCGCACGGACCCACACTTGCCTTTGCACGGTTCGACTCGCCGGACCGTCACGCGAACGACGCGCGCTCCGCCCGGCGCACCCCAACCGTTTTCTCATTCACGCGTATGGAATCCGAGACTGTGATTGCCGCGCCGACCGCACCAGAAGCGGTCGAAGGCGAGCACGCGGGAGCGCTCGCGCGGCGCACCTTCCTGCAGTGGATCAGTGCGATGTGCGCGACGACGATCGCCGCGCTCATCGGTGTGCCCGCGGTGCGCGCCGCACTCTCGCCCGCCGCGGCGAAGCCGCTCGACAAGAGTTGGGTGAAGGTCGCCGAGGACACGGCGCTGCTCGACATCGGCGTGCCGATCCGCGTCGACTTCTCGCAGACCGTGACCGACGCGTGGATCGAGACGCGCGCGATGAACGCCGTGTGGCTGTTCACGGAGGACGGCGACACGTTCAAGGCCTACAACGGCCACTGCACGCATCTGGGCTGCGGCTATCTGTACGACAAGGACGCGAAGCACTTCGTCTGTCCCTGCCACCACGGCCAGTTCGACGTGAAGACCGGCGCCGTGCTCGGCGGTCCACCGCCGCGGCCGCTCGACGAGCTCCCGGTGCAGATCCGCGATGCCGCCGTCTACGTGCAGTACAAGGACTTCCGGCTCGGCGTGGCCGAGAAAGTGGAGGTGTGACGATGTCCGCCCCCACGCAATGGATCGACAAGCGCGTCGACCTCGTCGGCATCCGGCGCACGCTGCTCGATCGCAAGATGCCGAACGGCCTCACCTGGTGGCACACGCTCGGCAGCGCGACGCTCACCGTGCTGATGGTGCAGGTGGTGACCGGGATCGTGCTGGCGATGTACTACGCGCCGTCGCCCGATCACGCGTACGACAGCATCCGCTACGTCGAGCACACGGTGGCGAGCGGCGCGCTCGTGCGCGGGCTCCATCACTGGGGCGCGTCGGCGATGGTCGTGCTGGTGATCGCGCACCTGATTCGCGTCTTCACGATGGGCGCGTACAAGTATCCGCGCGAGATCAACTGGCTGCTCGGCGTCGGCTTGCTGTTCGTCGTGCTCGGCTTCGGCTTCACGGGCTACCTGCTGCCGTGGGATCAGAAGGCGTACTGGGCGACGCAGGTCGGGACGAACATCGCCGGCACGACGCCGCTCATCGGCGCGATGCTGGTGAAGCTCCTGCGCGGCGGTGCGGAGCTGGGCGCGGCGACGCTCTCGCGCTTCTACGCGCTCCACGTGCTGCTGCTTCCGTTGGTGCTCGGCGGGGTGGTGCTGCTGCACCTCGCGCTGGTGATCCGCCAAGGCATCGCGCCGCGCGCCTCGACGCTCGAGGCGGAGGCGCCCGCCAGCACCGACGACCCCGCCTACGGGGAGTATTACGAGAAGTCTTATAAGAGCTCGAAGGCGCGCGGCGTGCCGTTCTGGCCGAACATCATCGCCAAGGACCTGATCGTCGCCGCCGGCGTGGTGCTCGTGCTCTTCCTGCTCGCCAAGTTCGTCGGCGCGGGGCTCGAGTCGCCCGCCGATCCGACGGACACGACGTACACGCCGCGCCCCGAGTGGTACTTCCTGCCGTTCTTCCAGCTGCTCAAGCTGGTCCCCGGATCGCTCGAGGCGGCGGTCGCGATGGGATTGCCCATGGCCCTCGTGCTCGTGCTGCTCTTGCTCCCGTTCTACGATCGCCGGAGCACGAGGTCCCTGCGGCATCGCCCCCTCGCGGGCGGCGCGCTGCTCGCCATCATGGGCAGCGCGTCGCTGCTCCTCGGCGCCGCCACGCGCGACGGGCCGAAGACGTCGCCGGTGACCGGCGCGCCGCTCAGTGAAGCCGAACGCGCCGGACGCGCGCTGTTCAAGAGCCAGCAGTGCGGCGGCTGCCATCACGTGATGGGCGAGAAAGTCGAGAAGAAGGACGATGCCCCGGACGCGCCGGACCTGACGGAAGTCGGGCTGCGCCACTCCGGCGCATGGCTGCACAGCTTCATCGAAGATCCGGCCCGTTTCCATCCCGACTCCAAGATGCCCGCGTTCGGTCCGCCGACGCTGACGCACGAGGAGATCGAAGAATTGTCGCGCTATCTCATGACGCTCCGCGGGCCGAACGGCGCGACCACACAGCCCGAATACCGGGACACGTTCCCGGAGCCGATCACCCCCAAGGAGAAGCCATGAACGCCCGTCTCGTCATCGCGGCCGCGCTGTCGCTCACCGCGATCACCGCGGTCCGTGCCCGCGCCCAGGCCGCCGACGCGCAGTCGCTCTACAACGACAACTGCCGCAAGTGCCACGGCGTGAAGGGCACGCCGCCCAAGACGATGAAGGAGAAGTTCCCGAAGATCGCCACGTTCGACGCCGCCTTCGTCGCCTCGCACTCGGCGGACTCCATCGTGAAGATCCTCACGAAGGGCAAGAACGAGGACATGAAGTCGTTCAAGGACAAGCTCACGTCGGCGCAGATGGCCGACGTGGCCGCGTACGTCCGCGAGCTCAGCGCGAAAAAGGCTCCGTGATCCCGACCAGCACTCACAGCACGCGGCCGCGACTGCGCGGCGCGGGAGAACCCATGATTCGACATCTCAGATGGCTGCTGGTGCTCGCCGCGGTGACGGCGCCCGTCCGGGCGAGCCGCGCGCAGTCGCCCGGCGGCGACCCGCCGAAAGGCGGCGGCGACACGACGCATGCCGGCGCGCTGCCCAAAGGCTACGCCGGCTCCAAGGCCTGCGCCGACTGCCACAAGACGGAGATGACGCAGTTCGCGGCCACCGCGAAAGGCACGCTCCTCCTGTCGCACCCGCGCAATCAGCACGAGGCACTCGGGTGCGAGCTGTGCCACGGCCCGTCCAAGGAACACGCCGAGAGCGGCGGCGAAGATCGCGGCTCGATGCTGGTCTTCTCGCGCAAGTCGCCGACCCCGGTGGCCGAGCGCAACGCCGTCTGCCTCAAGTGCCACGAGCGCACGGCGCGCACGCTGTGGAAGGGCAGCGCGCACGAGGCCGCGAACCTCGCCTGCACCGACTGCCACACGATGATGCACCAGAACTCCGAGCGCGCGAACCTCCGCGCCGAGACGGTCACGGAGACGTGCGGCCGCTGCCACGCCAGCGAGAAGAACAAGCAGCTCCGCTTCTCGCACATGCCCCTCGGCGAGCAGAAGCTCGAGTGCACGAGCTGCCACAACCCGCACGGCTCGACCGGCCCCAAGCTGCTCCTCGCGAGCTCGCCCAACGAGACCTGCTACTCCTGCCATCCCGAGAAGCGCGGGCCCTTCCTCTGGGAGCACGCGCCCGTGGTCGAGAACTGCGCGAACTGCCACGATCCGCACGGCTCCAACCATGAGAAGATGCTCAAGGCGTCGCGCCCGCGGCTCTGTCAGGAGTGCCACGGCAACGGCAGCGGGCATCCCACGGCGCCGCGCAATCCGGCGGCCGCCGCCGACATGCAGTTCGTGTTCAACCGCCAGTGCTCCAACTGCCACTTCAACATCCACGGGTCGAACGATCCCGGTGGGAAGGCCTTCACTCGCTAACGCGACAGGAAAACGTCCATGCGCATCACAGCTATCGCCGCCACGATCGGGGCCGTCGCGAGCGCGCTGGCGCCGGCGCGCTCGGCGAGCGCGCAGGTGCCCGGCTCACTCGACGGATCCGTGGAGCTCGGCGGTCGAAGCTTCACGCAGAATCTCGACAAGCAGCAGCTCGGCTATTTCAATCTCTACAAGGACGTGCCCGAGGGCGCCGTCCTGCAGCAGCTCATGCTCAGGTACTTCACGCCGGACAGCTTGCGGCAGATGGAGTTCGTCGCCCGGCAGGTCGGCACGTTGGACCAGAGCCTCTGGTTCCGCGCGAATCAGCCGGGGCTGTTCGACTTCCAGGTTCGCTCCGATCGCATTCCGCACACGTTCTCCACGACGGCGCGCTTCCTCGGCACCGAGGCCAGTCCCGGCGTGTACACCCTCCCCTCGCCGCGGCCCGACACCGCGACGCTCAATCACTCGGCGTACCTCGGGCCCATGCGCACGGTCTGGGATCCGACCAAGGTGTCGCTCGCGTTCACGCCGAACACGAGCTGGGACATGAAGGCCGACTACACGCGCATCGACAAGAGCGGCAGTCGGCCGATGGGCATGGCCTTCGTCGGCTCGGGCGGCAACTCGCGCGAGATCCCGGAGCCGATCGATCAGACCGTGCAGGGGCTCCGCGTCGCCGAGAGCTACGCGAGCGACCGCTACCAGCTCGTCGGCACGTACGACCTCTCGGTGTTCACGAATCATCTGTCCTCCGTGACTTCCGACAATCCGTGGGCGGTGACCGACGGCACGTCGATGGCCGCGCGGGGACGCACCGCGCTGCCGCCGAGCAACGTCGCGCACACCGTCGCCGGCACCGGCGCGTTCGACCTGCCGTTCAGCACGCGCGTCACGACGACGGGATCGTACGGCTGGTGGAAGCAGAACGTGCCTTATATCCCGGCGACGACCAACAGCACGATCACCGACGTCCGGGTGAAACAAATTCCGTATTCCCTCGACGCGCTCGCGCAGACGTCGGTTTTCGCGGCGTCGTTCAGCAGCCGGCCGGCGAGCCCGCTCAACCTCACCGGTCATTTCCGCAGCTACGTGTTCCGCGATCACGCCACGGGCACGGTGATGCCGGTGATGATCACCAACGATCGCTCGGTGTCGGCCGCGGACAGCAGCGAACGCGATCCCTTCCGTCGCGACAACGGCGACATCGGCGCGTCGTACCGACTGCCGCTCGTCTCGGCGACGCTGGCCGGCAGCTACAACTGGGAGCAGATGACGCTCGACTCGGTGACGCGGAACATCTCGCGCTATACCGAGACCGGCCCGCGTGCGTCGATCGACTTCGTCGGCATCGACTGGGCGACACTCCGGTTGAGCTACAACAAGGCGTGGCGCCGCGCCAAGGACTATCACGCGCTGGCCGCGACCGACGTGCAGGGCTTCGAGCGGTTCTACCTCGCCGATCGCGATCGCGAGCGGGTCAACCTCATGGCCGACGTCACCCCGATCGACGCGATCACGATCGGGGGCACGTGGCAGGTGGGACACGATCGCTATCCCGGCTCGACGTACGGCATCCTCAGCGACAAGAACACCGCCGTGGGCACCGACGTCAGCTATGCGCCGTCCGCGCGCGTGTCGCTTGGCGCCGGCTGGGAGCGCGAGATCTACGACGATCTGCAGAAGAACATCTATCTGTACAAGGTGAACGGCCAGACCGTGTACAACACGAGCTTCCAGTGGTTCGCGCACAACATGGATTACACGACGACGATCTCCGCCGACGCGCGGCTCGTCGTGATTCCGGATCGGCTGCAGATCGGCGGGACGTACGAACAGTCCCAGGCGCGATTCCGCATGCTCGCCTACAATCCGATGACGCCGAGCGGAGGCACGGCCGCGCAGAACACGAGCGCGACGGCGCACGACTACCCGGACGTGTCGCAGAAATTGCAGCCGGTGACGGCGTGGGTGGAGTACTCGCTGCGCGCCGACTGGGCGATCACCCTGCGTTACCAGGGCGAGCTGTTCAATCAGAACGATTTCCGCACGGCGGGACTCCAGCCCGCGACCGGCACGTTCGATTTCCTTGGTAACAATTATATGAATTACAATGCGCAATTCCTCACCCTCGCGGTGAGTTATCGGCCCTGGTCGATCCGTCGCAGCCGTTCGACGCTGTGAATCGCGCACGTCGAGGGGGGAGATGTCGCCCCCCCCTCGACGCCGCGCTGAATGCAAGGGTCATTCGCCCGATCGCGCTGGGCGATTTCCCTCTTCACCGCTCCACGCACCACACCACATTGCACGCCACGGTCGAGCGCCATCGATCGTCATCTTCGACCGGAGGGTCGTATGGGAGGCGCACCACTCATCATCGCACTCGGCGGGCTGCTGCTGCCGATCGCGCTCCTGCTCACGGCGCTGCTGGTCGACGCGGTGATCGTAGCGTGGTCGATCTATCAGTGGTGGCGCCAGACGATGCAGCCGCGGTTCGCCGCGGCGTTCGCCTCGACGCTGCGGCGCAGCACCGTTCGTCCGGTCGTCCGGCCGGCGCACCGCTGACGCGCAGGGTGTCGTTCCGGCGCGCGGCGGATCAGCCGCCGCGCGCCAGCCGGACCGCCGCGATCACGAGCAGGATCCCGAAGATCGCATTGATGCGCGCGAGCAGGGCCGCACGCTTCCGCAGCGCGAACGCCTCCGCCGAGCCGGGCTTGGCCACGCCCGCGAGCGGCCCGTGCACGAAGTCGTGAATCGCGCTCACCGTGATCATCACGATCACGCAGAACAGCTTCGCCGCGAGCGACCGCCCCAGGTTCGTCGCCCAGAACGCGCGTGAGCCGAACACGCCGTTCCAGTGCAGCCAGCCGCGGTAGTACAGGTTGACGACGCCAGTCACCAGCAGCACGCCGATGCACCACCACCCCACGAGCCGGAAGCGCACGCCGAGCGCCTGAAAGAGCTGCTGGCGAAGCGGCGGGGGATCGACTGTCCGGAGCACCGGACCGCCCACGACGGCGAGGAAGAACATGCCGCCCAGCCAGAGCATGGCGGCGAGCACGTGCAGCGTGACGTTGGCGTAGTAGAGGGCGGGCACCCGATAAGACTATTCACATCGTGCGGCGTACGCGAGTGGACCGGCCGTGCGCGCTCGCCGTCCAGTGCTCGCCGTCGGTGCTCGACTCGGCGCGCCAGACGTACGTGTCGCCCGCGGTGAAGTCGTTGACGGTGCGGTGCCGCACGTCGCGATCGTCTGGCGCGGTGCCGCCGTACACCCAGCGGTGATTCTCGATCGCCAGCGGCACCGGCGTGAGCGGCGCGCCCGGAGCGGTGATCCCGTAGAGCACGTACCCGCCGTCCGGCCGGCTGGCGAAGACGTTGGTGACCGCTCGCGTCGTGCCGTCGGGCATCGAGATGCGCTGATCGCAGACGACCGCAAGGTGCCGCGGAGTCCACGCGCAGCTCGACAGCGCCGACGTGCCGCCCGTGGTGTCGCTCTGCCATGTCCCGACGATGTCGTCAAGCGCGTTGCTCGGGAACGAGTCGGTCGGGATTCGCGCGGCACCCGGTCGGGCGCAGGCGGCACAGAGGAGCGCCGCGGCAAGCCGGGGCGTGAAGTTGAGGATTCGCATCGCCTATGCGTGTACGCGGCCCGGCCACCGCGCACCCGGTCTGGGGCGAGTCGTTCGGCGCGCGACTTCAGCCGTCGACCTTGCGCCCGGGAACGCCCCTGGACATATGACACCCCTCACCCACCGAGGGGCGACCATGACGGCCGCAACGCGCGCAACTCCAGAGACGCAATACACGCCCACCGCGAGCGCTGCGCCCGGGGCCGGCGACGCGCCGCGCCGGCATCCCGCCGTGCTCGTCGCGTTCCGCTTCGCCGCGACGATGGTCGCGACCGCACTCGTGCACGCCGCACCCGCCGCCGCACAACAGCCCGACAGCATTCTCATCGCGCGTGGTCTCGCGCAGTGCCGCACGTGCGCGCCGTCGTGGTTCGCCGATCAGAAGCCCGTGCGCATCTACGGCAACACGTATTACGTCGGGACGCGCGGACTCGGTGCGATCCTCGTCACCTCGCCGCATGGACACATCCTGATCGACGGCGGGCTGCCCCAGTCGCCGCCGCTGATCGTCGCGCACATCCGCGCCCTGGGCTTCCGCGTGCGCGACGTGAAGCTGATTCTCAACACACACGCGCACTACGATCACGCGGGCGGGATCGCCGAGCTCGCGAAGGCCTCGGGTGCCGTGGTGGCCGCGAGCGCGCCGAGCGCGGCGTGGCTCGAGCGCGGCGCATCCGGCAAGAACGATCCGCAGTACGGCATCGCGCGTCACTTCCCGGCGGTGCCGCACGTGCGCGTGATTCGTGACGGCGAGGTGGTGCGCGTGGGCGATCTCGCGCTCACGGCGCATCTCACGCCGGGGCACACGCCGGGCGGCACGAGCTGGTCGTGGCAGTCGTGCGAGGCCGGCCGGTGCCTCGAGATCGTGTACGCCGACAGCCAGACGCCCGTCTCAGCCGACGATTTCCTGTTCACGAAGAGCCGCGGCTATCCGACGGCAATCGCGGACTTCGCGCACAGCGCGAAGGTGCTCGACGGGCTTCGCTGCGACATTCTCGTCACGCCGCACCCCGAAGCCTCGGCACTGTGGGACCGGGTGGCGGCGCGAGATTCCGGTCGCGCCGACGCGTTGATCGATGCGAGTGCGTGCAAGCGATACGCGGCGGCGGCGCGTGCCGCGGTCTCGAAGCGCATCGCGAAGGAGCGCGGTCAGTGAGCGGCCGAGGTGAGTTTCGCGACGGTGTCGGCAACTGCAACAGCAAATGCAGTTGCCGTTTCAGTTCAGGTCAGTCCCGTGCGCTCCAATCGGTGGCCGTTCACCCTGCGTCGTTGTGGCCTGCCCACTCCGCCCGCCACGCCTCGAGGATTTCGTGAATCCCCTCGGCGGGCTCTCCGCCGGGCTCCCACTCCAGCGGCGCGCCCGCCGCGAGCAGCAGACGTCCGACGGCCGCATGGTCTCGGCCGCCGCCGCGCACGTTGCGCGAGCCCTCCGCGGCCCAGACGAGGGGCGTCCCATGAAACTCGCGGTCCCGCGCCGTCACTGACGCACCGTGCGCGAGCAACAGTCGCGCGGCTTCCACCTGCCCTTCCATCGCGGCGGCGTGGAGCGCCGTCTTTCCAATACTCTCATCGGGGCGGTTCGGATCGAAGCCGCACGCGAGCATCGCCTCGAGCGCACGCGTGTCGTTGCGCTCCGCGGCTTGGTAGAACGCACCGTAGTGCTCGCGACCGATCCGCTCGCGCAGCTCGGGCTGCGCCCGGAGGATCGCTTCGGCCGAAGCGCGATCGCCGCGCCCGCACGCCGCGACGAGTCGATCCACGTCGGACAGCTCCGCGAACGCCCCATGGGCAACGAGCCAATCTGCAACCATTTGGTTGCCATTCAGGCGGGCGACCGCATAGGGCGTGCGCCCGTCGGCCCGGCGGCGGCTCACGTCCGCGCCACGCCGCACGAGCTGCTCGGCGAGCGCGGCGTCCCAGCTCGCCGCCACGACATGCAGCGGCGACTCGCCGTTGGGCGGGAACACCGGATCCGGATCGGCGCCGTGCTCGAGGAGCCAGACCGCGCCCACCGTGGTCGACGCCCAGTGCAGGATCTCGTACAGCGGCGCGCCGCCGTCCGTCGCCCAGGGGTGATTCACGTCGGCGCCGTACGCGTGCAGCAGATCGAGCGCTTCGACGTTCCCTGCCCCGGCGGCGAGCGGCAGCGTCACGCCGTCGTTCGGATTGGCGCCGGCGTCGAGCAGCACCTTGGCGAGCGCCAGCGAACGCGTCGTGACCACCGCGCCCCAGAGCACCGGCCGATGCACGCCATGGTGCAGCCACGGAAAGCGCAGGTTGGGATCGGCACCGAGCACGATGAGCATGCGCGCGATTGCCGCAACGCCGTCGGTTGCGGCCGCCGAGCGATTACCAAGACTGGTATGAGCAACATAGTGAAGCGGCTGCCACCCCCGCGGCCCGCCCGGCGCCGTCGCGAGCGATGGACGCTCGGCGAGGCGCGCCTCGACTGACGCGGCGTCGCCGAGGACGAGCGCCGCGTACAGATTCGCGCGGGCAATCCCCGGATGCAGCGCAAGCAGACGCGCCGCGCGATCGGGCCGTCCGTCCGTCGCGGCTTCGATGAACTGATCGACTGCCGCGTCGAACTCGAGCGTCAGCTCCTCGACGCGCTCGCGCAACGCGTTCCACGACTCGAACCCGTGCTCGCGCGCGATGACGGATTGCGCATCGTGCAGCGCGAGCGGCCCGCGTGCGAGATGCGCATCGGTCGCGCGGGCGAACGCCGGGAGCCTGCGAAAGCGCGCCAGTGCGTCGGCGTGGTGCGCGCGGGCGGAGCGCAGCAGATCCTTCGCCTGCCGCTTGAGCTGCTCGAGGTTCGGGCGCTCGGGTAACTGCCGGGCTGTCATACGACCTCCATGCTGAGAGCCAGCGGTCCGCAAGCCGGCCAGCACGGAGACAGCCGTGCAGTCGTGTGAACGACAGGGGGTGGAGCTCAGTCCTTCGCGCGGACCCGCGGGCGTCCCCGAACGCGAATGGGAATCTCGCGCGCAAGGCGCGCCGCAGTCAAGCAGACACGGACGCCACGAGTCCGTCGATCGCTCCGACGAGTGTCACGGCTCCGCGAACACGCCAAGTCGAAGCGCGCCGACCAGTAGTCGAGGGATGACCAGGCCTGCCCACGTCATCACGAGTCCGTACGCCGCGTGGAACATCGGGTCGCTGCCTCGATTGTCGAAGCCGACGATCACCGCCGCCGGTATCGCCAGCACCAACGCGGCCGCAACGAATCGAGAGCGCGATCTCTCCAGGAAGCTCAGGCGAGGTGCGACCATCGCCCACGCCAGCCCGAGCACGAGATACAACGGCGACAGCATCACGGCGATGAAGACGGTGGTCGTGGCGGTCAGCACCGCACCGCCGATTGCGCCGCCGAGGTCGAGATGGGCGAGACCCCAGGCGGCGCCGAGCACGACCGCGACCACGACCGGACCGAGGATCGCCCCGAGCAGCACCCAACAGAGGACCAAGAACGCTCGTCGCGCCATGAGCCGCAAGCATAGCCGCGTGTCGAGAGAAAGTCACGATCGTGCTCGCGTGGTTGCTCCCCTCGTCATCCGATGGTAAGGTCTGGCGACCTCTCGCCACCGTGCCCTCATGCTGCTGACAGTACTCGGTCTCTTTCAGCTCGCCGCCGCGACTCCGCGGCGCGCCGTCCAGGACTCCGGCGTCGTCGCCGTCGGCGCGCGCGTCACGCCCGCCGGCGTGCAGACCGTGTTCGACGGCCGCGTCGCCGGCGTTCGATTCGGCACGTCATCCGCCGAGCTCTGGGCGCTCGTTCGCGGCAACGCGTGGCGCATGGCCTGGCGCGATAACCGCGTCGTGGCGCACGCCAAATTCGATGGACGCCCCGGCGTACACGGAATCGCGATCGATCCCGTCACGCATCGCGCGTTCGTCACACGCGTCGGGCGCGTACCGCGCACCGACATGAGCCGCACGCCCGGCACCTCGTGGAGCGCGGACACGGCGAAGGATGCGGCGCAGCTCGTCGCGCTCGGCGGCGACTCCACCGCATCGATCACGTTCGCCACGCATCCGCTCGGGAAGTACATGGCCGGCGAGCCCGCCGTCTCGCGGACGGCACGAGCGGACGGGCATCGCGTCGCGGTCGTTCCGCTTCCCGCGGACGACGAGCTCGCGGTGATCGACGCCGACAGCGGCACCGTGCTGCGCACCATTCAACTCGGCGTGCTTCCCGTCGACGCGGTGATCTCGCCCGACGGCAGCACGGCGTGGGTGAGCGTGTTCGGCGGGCCGAAGCCGGCGCCCGGCAGTCGATTCGCGCGGCAGTGCTGCGACCCCGCCGCCGAGGCGGTTCGCATCGACGACCGCGGCATCGCGCTTCCTGGAACCGTCGATCGCGTGGATCTCGTGAGCGGCACGGTGACGGCCCGCATCACCGTCGGCAAGCATCCCACCGGCCTCGCCTGGGACCAGGCTCGCCAGCGCCTGTACGTCGCGAACGGCAACAGCGACGACCTGAGCGTGATCGACACGCGCAGCAACACGCTCGTCGGCACGATCGCGATCGCGCCGTTCGTCGAGCGCAAAATCGGCCTCGCGCCGACCTCCGTCGCGCTCACTCCGGATCGGACGACGCTGCTCGTCACGCTGGGCGGCGTGAATGCCGTCGCCGTGCTCGACGTGAACGCGGCGGTCCGTGGCGCGGAGCATCTCGCGACACTGCGCGGCCTGATCCCCACCGGCTGGTATCCGAGCAGCGTCGACGTGAGCGCCGACGGCTCGACGATCGCTGTTGGAACACTCTTCGGCGTGGGCGCCGGCACGGGGAAGCTGCACAACCTCACCGGACGCTACGTGTTCGCCGAACGCGGCAGCGTGAACGTGATCCCGATGCCGACGCGCGCCGAGCTCGCCGCGTACACGACGAGCGTCGGGCAGAACAATCGGCTGCATCTCGCGGGCAGCGGCGTCGACGTCGCGCGTGCGCGCACCTCGATCGTTCCGCGGGCCGTGCCCGCGCGGCCGGGCGACCCGAGTCTGATCGATCACGTGGTGTACATCATCAAGGAGAATCGCACCTACGATCAGGTGCTCGGCGACATCGGCAAGGGCGCGAGCGACTCGACCCTCACGATGTACGGCCGCGACGTCACGCCGAACGCGCACGCGCTCGCCGAGCAGTTCGTGCTGCTCGATCACTTCTTTGCGTCGGGCGGCAACTCGGCGGATGGGCACAACTGGCTCACGCAGGCGAACGAGACCGAGTATCCCATGTGGCCGTTGTATTTCGGCCGCAGCTACCCGAGCGAAGGCAACGATCCCCTCGCCTACTCGAGCGGTGGATTCCTGTGGGAGGCGGCCGCATCGAAGGGCAAGAGCGTCGTGAGCTTCGGCGAGTACGCGATCGCGCCGAGCGATTCCGTGTCCGCCGTGCGGCGCTACATGCTATCAGAATATCGTGATTCCGCTCGGACGCCGGCGCAGTTCCGCATGGATCTCGCGAAGATGTACTACACGCACAGCGACATCCCGAGCCTCGATCGCATTCTCGTGCGCGAGTATCCCGGGTGGACGACCGAGATCCCGGACGTCGTCAAGGCGGACGTGTTCCTCGAGCACCTGAAGGAGTGGGAAGCGACGAAGCAGATGCCCGATCTCACGCTGATGATCCTGCCGAGCGATCACACGCGCGGCACCTCGGCGGGCTGGTGTGCGCCCAAGGCATGCGTCGCCGACAATGACCTCGCGCTCGGCCGCATCGTGGAAGGCCTGAGCCACTCGAGCTTCTGGAAGCACATGGCGATCCTCGTCGTCGAGGACGACGCGCAGGACGGCGTCGA
>DASZUN010000162.1:0-35002 GCA_035547615.1 Gemmatimonadaceae bacterium
GCGCCGCGAAATGGAACACGCCGTCGGCTCCGACGAGCGCCGATTCGAGAATGTCGGTTTGCTGAATGTCGCCGCCGACATCGTGAATCCGCACGCGAGGATCCTGCAGCGCGCGCGCCAGGTTCTCGGTCCTTCCGCGCACGAAGTTGTCGTAAATAATGATTTCACGAACATCTTCGCTCAGGAGTCGATCGGCGGTATGCGAGCCGATGAGCCCGGCACCGCCAATCAACACGAGTTTCGTGCCCGTCAGATCCATCGTAGATCTCGTGATCGGAATCGTAGTGTATTCGCGGAGGCCGCGAGGCAGGAGCGGCCGGGAGCGCGCAGCAGCGCTCGCGCTGTAGCCCGGCCCCCCGCAAGGTCCACGAACGAGAAGCAAGGCATGCCGGTTCGCGCCGCACGAGCGCCCGGCGGATTGTCGTGGGGAACCCAAGGTGCGCGAAGTATCGTGCATTCGCAAGTGGGCTTCACCACCCACCGCGGCCGCCGCGGTCTACAGATACCGCTCGTGCACCTCACGCCGATGGACGACCCGCGCCGGCACTCCCATGGCGACCACGGACGGCGGCAGCGATCTCAGAACGACCGACCCTGCGCCGACGACCGTGTGCGCGCCAATCTGAACGTTGTGGATCGCGATCGCGCCGATACCCACCGCGGCGTATGCGCCGACGGTGGTGCCGCCCCCGAGGACCGCGTGCGGCGCGAGACTGGCGAAGTCCTCGACCGTGCAGTCGTGGTCGATCGACGCGGCCGTGTTCACGATCACATGTGAGCCGACCCGCGCCCCCGGATTGACCACCGCACCCGCGAACGCCACGCTGCCAGGCCCGAGCGTCGCGTCGCGAGCGACACAGGCACGTGGGTGGATCACCGTCGCGAATCGAAGATCCGGAACCGCAGAGCGGAGATGCTCGACCACCTGGCTGCGCGTCCAGTTGTCGCCGACAGCTACGACGACTCCATCGATGCGATGCCGCCGGACGAGCTCGGCACAATCCTGCTCGCGGCCGAGGACGGGGATACCGGCTGTCGCGGACAGCTCGGGAAACCTCGCGTCCAGGAAACCCACCACATTCCTGAGGCCACTCGCCGCCGCTGCGTCCGCGGCCACCCGGCCGTGGCCGGATGCGCCGATGATGAGTATCCGCTCAGTCGCGGGCATCGGAGCCACCGGAAAAAGGGGGCATGGTCGCGGCGCCGGGATGCGCGATGCCCTCGCGAGCCACGACGCGTGAGAGGGTCGACGCCAGAATCCGGCAGTCGAGGGAAAACGAAGCGTGATCCACGTACCACACATCTTGCTCGAACCGCTCGGGCCAACTCGACAGGTTGCGGCCGTTGATCTGCGCCCATCCCGTGATGCCCGGCCGCACCTCGTGCCGCCGCCCTTGCCGCGGCGAGTAGAGCGGAAGGTATTGCATCAGAAGCGGGCGCGGGCCGACCAGGCTCATATCTCCGCGAAGGACGTTCACGAGCTCGGGGAGCTCGTCGAGCGAGGTCGATCGCAGGAATCGTCCGAAACGCGTCAGGCGCTGTGCGTCGGGTAACGGCCCTCGCTCGTCGAATGCGTCGCGCATCGATCGAAACTTCATCAGCCGGAACGGCTGTCCCCGCCAGCCCGGCCGTTCCTGGACGAACAGAATCGGGCTGCCAAGCGCCACCCGGACGCAGAGCGCGACGACGATGAGCAGCGGGATCCACACGGGAGCCGTCAGGACCACGAGGCCGAGGTCGAGGATGCGCTTGCCCCGGTAGCCCGGCCTAATCACGCGAGTATCGGTCGTCACGCTCTGGAAGATCGCGTCGGTGCGTTTCCGGGCAAAGCATCGAGTGTGCAACAGTAGCTGGTGAACCGAGTTCCGCCTCGGCAGGTGTCAGTGTCGCCGACCGGTGGGCCATCGGCTATGTTGGGGTCGTACGCGTGACCGGTCAACTCTGCCGCGCACCGGTCGCATCGCTCCATGCGGCGTCCGCCGCACTCTCGCCGCCGTCCTCTCGAATGTCCTCGTCTCGAATTTATCTGTCCCCGCCGCACATGACCGGCCGCGAGCGCGAACGCGTCGCGGAGGCGTTCGATTCGAACTGGATCGCGCCGCTCGGGCCTCATGTGGAGGAATTCCAGCGCGAATTCGCGCGTGCCGTAGGATCCGGGCACGCGCTCGCGCTCGTCTCGGGAACCGCCGGGCTGCACCTTGCGCTCGAGTTGTCGGGCGTGGGACGGGACGACGAAGTGCTGGTCAGCACGCTCACGTTCTCCGCGAGCGTCAATCCGATCCGGTATCTGGACGCGCGCCCGGTATTCATCGATTCCGAGCGCCGGTCGTGGAACATGGATCCCGTGCTGCTGGCGGAAGCGCTGGAGGAGCGAGTGAAGCGCGGCAAGCCGCCGGCGGCCGTCGTCCTGGTGCACCTCTACGGCCAGTGCGCGGATATCGATCCCATCGCGGCCACGTGCCACGCGTACGGCGTACCGCTCATCGAAGATGCCGCGGAGGCGCTGGGGGCGACGTACAAGGGCAGGGCGCCTGGGACGTTCGGCCGAGCGGGCGTGTTCTCGTTTAACGGAAACAAGATCATCACAACGTCCGGCGGCGGCATGCTCGTGTCCGACGACGCCGGGCTCGTGACGCACGCCCTCAAGCTCGCGACGCAGGCGCGCGACCCCGCACCGCACTATCAGCATTCCGAGATCGGCTACAACTATAGACTGAGCAACGTGCTAGCGGCCATCGGCCGAGCTCAGCTCGAGGCGCTCGAAGACCGCGTTGCCCGCCGGCGCTGCAATTTCGAGATCTATCGCGAGGCGCTCGGCGATCTGCCCGGGGTGTCGTTCATGCCCGAAGCGCCGTGGGGCCGGCACTCCCGGTGGCTCACCACCCTCACCATCGACCCGCGCGAATTCGGGGTAGATCGTGAGCACGTCCGTCTGGCGCTGGAAGCGGACAACATCGAGGCGAGGCCGGTCTGGAAGCCGATGCACTTGCAGCCGGTATTCGCGGACTATCCTGTCTACGGCGGATCCGTCTCGGAGGAACTGTTTCGAGACGGCCTCTGCATTCCGTCAGGATCCAGTCTCTCCGACGGGGAGATCGGGCGCGTGATCGACTGCGTGCGCGCATGCTGTCGCGCCACGGCACCGCGGCTGTCGTGAGCACGCCGATGCGAGTTCTCGTCGTCGCCGGCGCGCGCCCGAACTTCGTGAAGATCGCGCCGATCATGCGCGAGCTGGAGCGATCCGGTGCCGAGTCGGTCCTCGTGCACACGGGTCAGCACTACGACGCCAGTATGTCGGACAGCTTCTTCGCGGAGCTTCGGATCAGGCGGCCGGACCACTCGCTCGGCGTCGGCAGCGGCTCGCACGCGCAGCAGACGGCGCGCATCATGAGCGCATTCGAGCCGGTGCTCCTTGCGGAGCAGGTCGATTGGGTGCTGGTCGCAGGCGACGTGAACTCGACGCTCGCCTGCTCACTGGTGGCGGCAAAGCTCCGGGAGGAGCGCGGCCTCCGCATCGCTCACGTGGAAGCGGGCCTTCGAAGCCGCGATTGGCGAATGCCCGAAGAGGTCAACCGGGTTCTCACGGACCGACTCTCCGACCTTCTGCTCACGCCGAGCCGCGACGCCGAGGAGAATCTGGCGAGCGAAGGCATTCGGGGCTCGCACGTCGTGTTCGTGGGCAACGTGATGATCGATACGCTCATGGAGCAGCTCCCGTCGGCCACGCGCCTGGGAGTCGCAGAGCGACTCGGGCTGCCCGGCGGCGGCTACGCGGTCGCGACGCTGCACCGGCCGTCGAACGTGGACCATCCGGAGTCCCTCCGGGAGATCCTGCACGGACTGTCGCTCATCGCCGGGTGCATGCCCGTGGTCCTGCCGCTGCACCCGCGGACGCGGTCGCGCATCGAGGCGTTCGGCCTTGGTGAGGAGGCGGCACGGCTGCGCATCATCGATCCGTTGACGTATCCGGAGATGCTCTCCCTCGCCAATGACGCAGCTGTCGCCCTCACGGACTCAGGCGGCGTGCAGGAGGAGACGTCGGTCATGGGCGTACCGTGCGTGACGCTTCGCGAGCAGACGGAGCGTCCGGTCACCATCACGGAAGGCACGAACCGCCTGGCGCCGTGGCCGCTCACGTCGCGCGGCATCCAGGAGAGCTTCGAGCGCGCGATCGAAACGGGGCGCGTTCCGCTTGGTGCGCGCGCGCCGGAAGGCTGGGATGGGCGTGCGGCCGCGCGCATCGTGGCAGCGCTGGAGCGCGGGCGCTGATGCGCACGAGCGCTCGCCAGAACAATTTCGATCTGATCCGCATTCTCGCGGCACTCCAGGTGGTGCTCGTACACGCCGCCACGCATTTCCATGTCGAGGCGCTGCAGCCGCTCGCCGCTGCGCTCGGCTATTTCCCCGGTGTGCCGATCTTTTTCGCCGTGAGCGGGTTCCTCATTTCCCTGGTCGTGGGAGCGCGCGCCGAGCGTGCGGCACTACGCCCGGAACCGCGTGCTCCGCATGTATCCAGGGTTGTGGGTGTGCCTGGCAGTCTCGATCGCGTTCTTTCTGTCGGCGGGTGTCGCGCTTCCGTCGGCCGGCGCGTTTGCGGCGTGGTTCGCGGCGCAGGCAACGTTCTTCCAGTTTTATAATCCCGCGTTCCTGCGTGGCTTCGGCGTGGGCGCACTGAACGGCAGTCTCTGGACGATTGCCGTGGAGCTGCAGTTCTACATCGCGCTGCCGCTGCTCGCGCTCGCGGCGAGGCGCTATCGCGTGCGCGGGTCGACGATCGCGATCGCATGTCTGCCGCTCATGTACGCGGGACGCTGGTTGATCGGCCCGGAGCAGACGATCCCGGAAAAGCTCGTGGCCGTCTCGCTCGTGCCCTACCTGTTCTACTTCGTACTCGGAATCGTCGCCCGCTCCGTGCACGAGCGGTGGCCGCGCGTGTTCGAAGGCAAGGGTGCGGCCTGGGTGGCGGCGTACGCGTGCTGGGTCGCGGCCGAGCACGTGTTCCGGCTCGATGGCGCCACGGGCAACGTGCTCAACCCGATCTCGATCGTGCTCCTGGGTTGCACCGCCGTCGCCGTCGCGTACACCGTGCCAGGCCTGTCCAACCGGATTCTCCGCGGCAACGACGTGTCGTACGGCGTCTACATCTACCACATGCCCGTCATCAACCTGTGTCTCGCCGAAGGGATCGGCGGGATGACTGGCGTGGTGGCCGCGCTCGCGGGTACGACGGCGTGCGCGGTGCTGTCGTGGCGCTACGTCGAACAGCCGGCGCTTCGGATGAAGCGGTACTCGGCGCGCCGAGATGAGGATTCCGCGGTCGCCGGACCGCCCGCGGCGGTCCTGGAACCAGCGGCGCCGGCGTCCGCGGCGTCGACTCGGATCGGCGCCTTATAGAAAGTTCAATATCAGTTCTAAGATGACCCGCGATGCCTCAGATCGGGCCGCCGGGATCAACCCGCCTGCTGCGGCTCCGGGCCGGAGCGGCGGAACGTCAGCTGATGATTCCCGCCATTGCTGACGGAGTGAAGCGTCACGAGTTGAAAGCCCATCGGGGCCACAAACTCGAACAGTTCACCCGCGGTGGCGGTTTCATACGGATATCCGCCGAGCCAGTCCGCGATGTCGCGCCAGAAGCGCATGCCGCGCTCGCCGGTGCGGAACGGGTTTCGACGATGCGCGAGCTGCACCAGAATCCCGAACGTGCCGTACGCCCCGACCATCGCCGCCTGGACGAATCCCGGCGACTTGCAGTAGAACCGCTTCGCGCGGCTCCAGGCCCGGACCGTCCGCGGTTTGCTGGTGTTATAGATGGCGATGCAGAACAGCCCTCCGGGGGCGGTGCGCTCGGCGGCGTTCCGGATCGCGTCCCACATCCTGCCCGTGTGGTGCAGCACGCCCCATGAGTACACGACGTCGAACGTCCCGAGCTTCTGCAGGTATTCCGGATCGAGCACGGATCCTTGCTCGACCCGCCACGACTCGCCGCCCGGGCTTGCAGCCGCACGCAGCTGCTCCGTTGCGCGTACGGAATTGATGTCGTAATCGAAGCTCATCACGCGCGCGGCGCCCAAGCGCACAGCTGCGAGCGAATGCAGTCCGGAGCCGCAGCCGATGTCCAGGAAGGATTTCCCTTGGAGCGAATCGAGCTTCAACAGGTCGCGCATCGAGGTGACCGCGCTGGCGATCTGCTCCTCGCCAACTCCCTCGTTGACGAATCGCTGCCAGTTTTGGCCGAAGCCGAAGCGAATTTCCGGGGCTGCTGACGTCATGCGTCCGAACATACCTCCGTGCTACGCACGGCGCCATGAGTGTCGAACGTGCTCGTTCGTGGTGCGGGGTTCCGACTGCTACTGCCGCTGCGCTACGAGCCCGCTTTCCGGCGCCGCGCAGTAGTACGCTCGATACCACTCCACGAACCGCCGCACGCCCTCCTCGATCGGCGTCGCCGGCGCGAATCCCACATCCCGCACCAGATCGTCGACGTCGGCCGCGGTCGCCCGGACGTCGCCGGGCTGCATGGGCAGATAGTTCTTTTGCGCCGTGCGACCGAGGCACTCCTCGAGCACCTCGATCAGGCGCGTCAGCTTTTCAGGATGATTATTACCGATGTTGTAAATGCGGTACGGGGCGTAGCTGGTGCCCGTGTCGGGATGATCGGAGGACCAGTCCGGATTGGGCTGAGCGGTGTGGTCGCTCGTCCGGATCACGCCCTCGACGATGTCGTCGATGTACGTGAAGTCCCGCTCCATGTCGCCGTTGTTGAACACGTCGATCGGCTGGCCAGCGAGAATGGCGCGCGTGAACAGGAACAGCGCCATGTCGGGGCGCCCCCACGGCCCGTACACCGTGAAGAAGCGAAGCCCGGTCGTCGGCAGCCCGTAAAGGTGGCTGTACGTGTGCGCCATGAGCTCGTTCGCCTTCTTGCTCGCGGCGTACAAGCTCACGGGATGGTCCACGTTGTGGTGAATGGAGAACGGGTACGTCGTGTTGGCGCCGTACACCGATGACGACGACGCGTACGTCAGATGCTGCACGCCGTTGTGCCGGCAGCCCTCGAGAATCGAAACGAAGCCCGAGAGGTTGCTGTCGACGTAGGCGAACGGGTTCTTGAGCGAGTAGCGGACGCCCGCCTGCGCGGCGAGGTGGATGACGCGATCGAACTTCTCCGCCGCGAAGAGCTCCGCCATGCCGGCTCGATCCGCCAAGTCGAGCCGCGCGAACCGGAAGTTCGGGGACGGCGTGAGCCGGGCGAGCCGCGCCTCCTTGAGCGAGACGTCGTAATAGTCGTTGAGATTGTCGAGTCCGACGACATCATCGCCCCGCTCGAGCAGGCGAGCGGACGTGTGATATCCGATGAAACCGGCGGCGCCGGTGACGAGGAGCTTCATTCGATGACGGCTATTTGAGGGCGAACGCTGGGTGCCGACAGCACAGTGAGGCCGGGAACGCCTAGTCTCGCATGAGGTCGCCCGCAGCCGCAAGGTGCCGCGTCATGTACCTCGCGCAAATCGGCGACGCATCCCGGCGTCGATGGCCGGACGTCCTCGGGCATGCAAGATGCACCGACCCCAGCAGAACATTACCGCGTGCATCCCGCTCCACACCCGAACGGTCTGATGGTGCTGTCTTCCATTCGCCGAGCGTGCTCGGCCGTTGTCTTCATGCTGCTCGGCGTCGCGCTCTCCACCCCCGCCGCGGCGCAATTGCCCGCAGGTATCACCCCGCAGCAGCTTCAGCAGATGAGCGGCGACCCGGCGATGGTCGGGCGCCTGCAGCAGATGGTGCAGTCCAGCGGCCTCACGCCCGAGCAGCTCCGGCAGCGCCTGCGCGCGCAGGGCTATCCGGACGACCTGCTCGACCAGTACATGCCCGGCGCAACGCCGGACTCCGCCGCGTTGCCGAGCCAGGATGTGTTCGCCGCCGTCCGCGCGCTCGGGATCGGCGATTCGACCTCGGTCGATTCGCTGAGCGCCGTCGCCCGCTCGCGGACACGCCGTCGTGCGCTCGCGGACTCCGCGTTCCTCGACACGCTCCAGATGGCGATGAAGAACGACTCGACGCGGAACGCGCTGCACGCGCTCATTGCGTCGCGTCACTTGCAGCGTCAGCAGCTCGACAGCGGCTTCACCGTGTTCGGCCTCGCTCTGTTCGATCCGAACAGCACGCTGTTCGATGCGCCCACGACAGGCGCCGTGGACGCGAACTATCGCTTCGGCCCCGGCGATCAGATGGTGCTCTTTCTCACGGGCGACGTCGAGCGCTCGTATCGCCTCTCGGTCACGCGCGAGGGATTCATCGTCATTCCCGACGTCGGCGCGGTGAACGTTGCCGGACTCACGCGGAACCAACTGGAAGATGCGCTCTACGATCGCTTGAGCCGCGTGTACTCCGGCGTGCGACGCGGGCCGGGCGCGACGACGCGCTTCTATATCGATGTGAGCCAGGTTGGGGCGAGCCAGGTCTACGTCACGGGCGACGTGAAGCACCCCGCGAGCTACCGCGTGTCGCGCGCCGGCACGATCATGACGGCGCTCTACATGGCCGGTGGCCCGACCGCGAACGGCTCGATGCGCGACGTGGAATTGCGGCGCAACGGGCAGACGGTCGCCAAGCTCGACGTGTACGACTACGCGCTGCACGGGAACGCCAGCAACGACGTGCGGCTCGAGAACGGCGACATCGTGTTCGTGCCTGCTCGTGGTCCGCAGGTCCGCGTCGCGGGCGAGGTGCTGCGGCCGGCAACCTACGAGATCGCCCCCAATCAAACCGTCGCCGATGCGATCGCGATGGCGGGCGGATTCCGCGCGGCGGCGGATCAGCGAAGCGTTCAGATCCACCGCATCGTGCCGCCTGCCCAGCGGACATCCGCCGGCACCGATCGCCGCATCGTCGACGTGCCGTCGGACCTCTTCGCGACGGCGCCCGTGCTCGCCGGCGACGTGATCGAGGTGCACCAGATCGCGGCGCGCGTGGCGCGGCGGGTCGAGGTGAAGGGGAACGTGTGGACGCCGGGCGCGGTGGCGCTCACGCCGGGGCTCCACCTCTCGCAGGCGCTTCGGCAGGCGGGCGGACTCAAGCCCGACAGCTACCTGGGCGAGGTCCAGATCACGCGGTTGCTGCCCGATTCGAGCCGCGAGATGCTGCGCACCGCGGTCTACGACACCACGGGCCGCCCGGTCGACGACCTGCAACTGCAGGACGGCGACGACATCACCGTGTTCTCGACGGCGTCGTTCCGACCCAACCGATACATCACGATCGGCGGTTCGGTGCGAAAGCCGGGGCGCATTCCGTATCGCGACGGCATGACGCTGCGCGACGCGGTGCTGCTCGCCAACGGACTGGCCGAAGGCGCACTGCTCACGGAGGCCGAGATCGCGCGCCTGCCGGAGACTCGCGCCGCCGGAGTGACCGCGGTAACGCAGGTGGTGCCGCTCGACTCCACGTATCTCTTCACGCGCCGGGCGGACGGGACGTACATCGGGCCGCCGGGAATTCCGGCGCCGACGGCGAAAGCGCCCGACGTCCCGCTGCGACCGTACGACGCGATCCTGATCAAACAGCAACCGGATTGGGAGCTGCAGCGAACCGTGCTGATCGCGGGTGAAGTACGCTCGCCGGGCGAGTACACGCTCACGACCAAGTCCGAGCGTCTCACCGACGTGCTCAAGCGTGCCGGCGGTCTGACGTCCAGCGCCTACCCGGACGGCATGGTGCTCGTGCGGAGCAAGAACAACATCGGGCGCATCGGTGTCGACCTCGCGTCGGCGCTGCGCAATCCGGCGAGCGTCGACAATGTCGAGCTCGTGGACGGCGACTCGATCTACATTCCGCAGTTCACGAGCGTTGTCACGATTCGCGGTGCGGTGAACGCGCCGGTGGCAGTGGCGTACGTGCCGGGTGCGGACATCGACTACTACGTGCTCGCGGCTGGTGGCGCGACGTCGAAGGGCGACTTCGGCCGCTCGTACGTGATGCAGCCGAACGGCCGCATCCAGACGCGGCACCGCCACTCGCTGTTCTGGATCAGCCGTCCGACCCCGCGGCCGGGGAGCACCGTCACGGTGCCGCTCAAGGATCCGAACGCGAACCACGATTGGGGACAGATCGTCGCATCCACCACGTCGATCCTCGGATCGCTGGTCGCGATCGCGGCGATCGTGAAGCGCTGAGGCGTGATGCCGGCACCTGCACCGAACGACCTCGACACGTGGCTGATCACCGGCGGGGCCGGATTCATCGGTTCGGCGCTCGTGCGCATGCTGCTCCGCGCCGGCCGCGTGCGCGTGGTGAACGTCGACAAGCTCACGTACGCGGGCAATCTCGAATCACTGCCGGGCGCGGCGTCGCATCCGCTCTACGCATTCGAGCAGGTGGACGTGTGCGACGCGGCGGCGGTGCGTGCCTGTTTCGCGCGCCACCGGCCCGCGGCGGTGGTGCACCTGGCCGCCGAATCCCACGTCGACCGCTCGATCGACGCGCCGATGGCGTTCATTCACACGAATGTCGTGGGCACGTGCACGATGCTCGAGGAGAGCCTCAGGTACTGGAAGGAAGTGCCGGCCGGCCTGCGCGAGCGGTTCCGGTTCCTGCACGTGTCGACCGACGAGGTGTTCGGTTCCCTCGGGCCCGGCGGCCAGTTCAGCGAGGCCACGCCGTACGCGCCGAACTCGCCGTACGCGGCGAGCAAGGCGGCGTCCGACCACCTCGTCCGCGCGTGGCATCACACGTTCGGGCTGCCGACGCTGACGAGCAACTGCTCGAACAACTACGGCCCATATCAGTTTCCTGAAAAGCTGATTCCGCTCACGATTCAGAACGCGCTCGCCGGCAGGGCGCTCCCGGTGTACGGACGCGGCGAGAACGTGCGCGACTGGCTGTTCGTGGACGACCACGCGCGCGCGCTCGAGACGATCGTGCGGCGCGGCGTGCCCGGCGAGAGCTACGCCGTGGGCGGGGCGAGCGAGCGCCGCAACATCGACGTGGTCCGCGCGATCTGTCGCACGCTCGACGCACTGCATCCGGCTGGCCGGCCGCACGAATCGTTGATCACGTTCGTCGCCGATCGTCCGGGACACGACGCGCGCTACGCGATCGACGCGAGCAAGATTCGACGCGAGCTCGGCTGGGCGCCGAGCGAAACGTTCGACAGCGGACTCGTCGCGACGGTGCAGTGGTACATCGCGAATCAGCGGTGGGCCGAGCGCGTGCAGTCGGGCGCGTATCGCGGAGAGCGCCTGGGTTTGCGGCGTCACGTCGACGCGATGTCGACCGACGACATCTCGCCGTCGACAACCTGAAGCGTTTGCGGATGCGGGCGCGCGAATTGCGCTCGGCGGACCCCGCACCTGCATCCGCGCTGCATGACAATTCGACTCGTCCTCGGCTACTCGACAGCTGCTCTCGTCGCGTTGCTCTCGGCTCTGCTGTTCGCGCCGCTGCTTCGTGCCTTCGCCACCGCGCGCGGGCTCGTGGATGTGTCGGACGGTCACCGCAAGCTGCACGAGCGCGCCATTCCGCCGATTGGCGGCCTCACGATCGGACTGTCGGTCGGGGTGGCGGCACTGGTCGCGTGGGCGGCGCACACGGCGCCCGCCGCGCGTGCGACGCCCGCGATTATCAAAATCCTCATGGGCGCGCTCGCCATGCTCGTGCTCGGTCTCGCGGACGACTTGCGGCCGATGCGTGCGCGGTACAAGCTGCTCGGACAGGCGATCATCGCGACGGCCGTGTGCGCGTGGGGCTTCCGCGTTGGCCCGATCACCGTCTTCGGCGGGCCGGCCGTCACGCTCTCGGTGCCGGTGGCGACGGTGCTCACCATCGTGTGGCTCGTGGGGGTGACGAACGCGTTCAACCTGATCGACGGCGTCGACGGACTCGCGCCCGGCGCGGCGGTGATCGGGCTGACGGCGCTCTCCGCGATCGGCGCACGCAATCAGCACGAGCTCGCCGCCTGGGTCACCTGCGCCATCGGCGCGGCCGCGCTGGGCTTCCTCCGGTACAACCGCTATCCGGCCTCGGCCTTCCTCGGCGACGCGGGAAGTCTGCTGCTCGGATTCATGCTCGCGTCGTTCGCCATCTTCTCGGGCGAGCGCCCGTCGGGCACGCTCGACGCCGTCGTGCCCATCACCGTGCTGGGCCTGCCGATCCTCGACACGACGATCGCCGTGGCGCGCCGGTTCCTGCGCGGGCAGCCGATCTTCTCGCCCGATCGCGGGCACGTGCATCATCGTTTGCTCAACCGCGGGCACTCGCCCGCCGAGACCACGCTCGCGCTCTGCGCGGTGTGCGGACTGCTGGCGATCGCCGGCACGATCCTCAACGCACAGCCGGCGCTGGCGCCGGTGGTGCTCGCGGTGCTCGGCGCGGCGGCGCTGTGGTTCGTGCGGCACCTGCGGATCGACGAGTTCGAGGAACTCGCGGAATCGCTCGCGCGCGGCGCGGCGCAGCGTCAGGGGATCTCGCGCTCCGTGCGCCTCCGCGAGGCCTGCGTCACGCTCAGCACCTTGCCCGACATGAACGCGAGCCTCCACACGCTCGCCGACACGTTGTGCGACATCGGGATCGAGCGCGGCGAGATCCGGCTGCGCGACGACTTCGTGCGCGGCGTGACGCTGCACGGCGCGCAGAGCACGCTGGTCGATGAAACCGTGGTCTGGTGCTGCGGGCGCCCGACCGCGCACGACGATGCGTGGCAGATCTCCTTTCCGCTCTTCACGCCGGATCGCGAGCGCGTGGGATCGCTCACGCTCTGGCAGCCCGCACGGATGCGCGCCGAGTCGCTCGGCCACTGGCGCGTCATCGGGCAGCAGTTGTGCACCGCCATCTCGCCGCGGCTCGTCGCGCTCTCGCGGAGCGCACATCCCGCGGCGCCCATGCACGTCCGGCCCGCCGGGCCGGCCCATCGCACGCACGGGGCAGCCTAACCATGAAGGGAATCATCCTCGCCGGTGGCGCGGGAACGCGCCTCCACCCGATCACGCGCGTGATCAGCAAGCAGTTGTTGCCGGTGTACGACAAGCCGCTCGTGTACTATCCGCTGAGCACGCTGATGCTCGCCGGCATTCGCGAGGTGCTGATCATCTCCACACCGCGCGACCTGCCGATGTTCTGTACGCTGCTCGGGAGCGGCGAGCAGTGGGGCATGTCGTTCGAGTACGCGGCGCAGCCGGAGCCGCGCGGACTCGCCGAGGCGTTCACGATCGGGGCCGATTTCATCGGCCATGACAGCGTGGCGCTGGTGCTGGGCGACAACATCTTCTACGGCGGCGGCTTTGGGCGCACGCTGCGTCGTGCGGCCTCTCGGCTCGAGGGCGCCACCGTGTTCGGGTATCACGTGCGCGATCCGGAGCGCTACGGCGTCGCGGAGATCGGCCCGAACGGCGAGGTGCTGAGCATCGAGGAAAAGCCGGCCGCGCCGGCGTCGAACTACGCCGTGACGGGTCTCTATTTCTACGACAACGCCGTGGTCGACATCGCGCGCGGCGTGCGTCCGTCGCCGCGCGGCGAGCTCGAGATCACCGACGTCAATCGCGAGTACCTGCGCCGCGGGCTCCTGCGCATGGAGCTGCTCGGCCGCGGCATGGCGTGGCTGGACACCGGCACGCACGAGTCGCTGACCGACGCCTCGGCGTTCGTGCAAACGGTGGAGCGGCGCCAGGGCCTGAAAATCGCAGTGCCCGAGGAGATCGCCTGGCGTAATGGGTGGATCGAATCCGAGGACGTGGCGCGGCTGGCCTGCGACCACGGCCGGAGCTCGTATGGCGACTACCTCAATCGGCTGGTCATCGAATCGGCCGCTCTCGCATCCGTGGAGTGAACGCAATGCCCACCGACAAGACCAAACGACTCGTCATCGCCGGCGACAGCGCGATCGCCGAGGTCGCGTACGAGTACTTCACGCACGATTCGGAGTACGAGGTTGCCGCGTTCGCGGTCAATGCCGCGTACCGGACGCGGGACGACTTGTTCGGCGTGCCGGTCGTCGAGTGGGAAACGATCGCGGCGACACACCCGCCGGCCGAGTACGAGGTCTTTGTCGCGCTCAGCTACGCGCAGCTCAACCGGCTCCGCGCTCGGTTCTACGATGAAGCGAAGGCGCTGGGCTATCGCCTCGCCTCGTACGTGAGCCCGCGAGCGTTCGTGTGGCGGAACGTCGAGATCGGCGACAACTGCTTCATCTTCGAGAACAACGTGCTGCAGCCGTTCGTCAAGATCGGCAACAACGTGACACTGTGGAGCGGCAATCACATCGGGCACCACACGCGCATTCGCGACCACGTGTTCGTCGCGTCGCACGTGGTGATTTCCGGATTCTGCGACGTCGGCGAGTACTGCTTCATGGGCGTGAACGCGACGGTGGCGAACAACGTGACGATCGCGCCGAACGCGCTGATCGGCGCGGGCGCGAGCATTCTGCGCGACACCGAGGAAGGCAAGATCTACGGCAGCAAGGGCACGCCGGCGCACGAGCGGAAGACGGCGTGGGAGTACTACGGCGTGCAACCGCTGGCGCCGGCCGCAGCGGAGCCGGCGCCGCGGCAATTGACGACGTGAGGTGGCGGAAGCTCGGGCGCGTGTTCGCGCCCGACGGCGCGCGCCCCTGGGCCCGCAGCTACGCCCACCTGCCCACCCCGTATCTGCTCGACGACCGCACAATCCGCGTCTACTTCGCCGGCCTGGACGACGAGCAGGTCGGCCGCGTCGGCTACGTGGACGTGGACGCGCACGACCCGCTGCGCATCATCGCGTCGTCCGACGACCCGGTGCTCGACATCGGTGCGCCTGGGCTGTTCGACGATGCCGGCGTGAACCCGTCGTGCCTCGTGCCGGTCGACGGCGGGGTGCGCATGTACTACATCGGATGGCAGCGCGGCTGGCGCACGCCGTACATGCTCTTCGCGGGAATCGCCGAGTCGCCGTCAGCGAGCGGTGACGCGTTCACGCGCGCGCGCTGCACGCCGGTGCTCGACCGCACGAACGCCGAGCCGTTTCTGCGCTCGGCGGTGTCGGTGCTTCGCACCGAGCCGGAGCGCTGGCGCGCGTGGTACGTGTGCGGCACGGGCTGGGGGGCGGGGCCTGACGGACGCTACCCCAGCTACGTCATCCGCACCGTCGAATCGCGAGACGGCGTGCACTGGCCCGCGGCGGGGATCACGTGCATCGAGAGCGAGACGCCGGACGAGTTCGGCTTCGGCCGGCCGTGGGTGGTGCGCGACGGCGAGACGTATCGCATGTGGTACTCGATTCGATCGACGGCGCGCGCCTATCGAATCGGCTACGCGGAATCCGCCGACGGGCGGACATGGACGCGGCGCGATGACGATGCCGGAATTGCGGCGAGCGCATCCGGTTGGGATTCGGAGATGATCTGCTATCCCGCCGTGATCGATGCGGGCGGCGCGCGGTACATGTTCCACAACGGCAACAAGCACGGGGCATCCGGCTTCGGGGTCGCCGTGCTGGAGCAGGAATGATCACGGTCTCGTCGTACTCACCCGCGGACAGGGCCGCCTGGAACGAGCTCGTGCACGGCTCGAAGAACGGGACGTTTCTGTTCGACCGCGGCTACATGGAATACCACGCCGATCGGTTTACCGATGCGTCCCTCGTGTTCCGCGACAACGGCCGTGTGGTCGGCGTGCTGCCGGCGTGCCGGCGGGACGACGAGCTGCTCTCGCATGCCGGGCTCACGTACGGCGGGCTCGTGTTGCGCCGCGATGCGCCGCTCTGCGCGGCGCTCGACGCGTTCGCCGGCATGCTCCGCCACTGCGCGGACGCCGGCGTGCGTCGCATCAGCTACAAGACGGTACCCACCATCTACCACGACATCCCGGCGGACGAAGACCGGTACGCGCTGTTCCGCGCCGGCGCGCGGCTCGTGCGGCGCGATGCGTGGCCGGTGATCGACATGGCGGCTGCGCTCCCGGTGCAGGAGCGGCGGCGGCGTGCGCTGAAGCGGGCCCGTGCTGCCGGCCTGGAGGTTGCACAGTCCGACGATTGGACCGCGTTCTGGACGATTCTCACCGAGAACCTGATGCGGCGGTACGGTGTGCGTCCGGTCCACACGGTCGAGGAGATCACGACGCTGGCACGTCGTTTTCCGGCCAACATCCAGTTGACAGCCGCGTGCGCGGGCGGACGGATGTTGGCCGGTATCGTCACCTACACCACGCCCAAGGTGGTGCACGTGCAGTATCCCGGCGTGTCCGAAGAAGGCATGACCTGTGGCGCGCTCGACGCGATTCACTTTGCGCTGTGCGAGCGCTTCGCCACGACGCACCGCTACTACGACTTCGGCGGCGTGACGGAGGAGGCGGGCCGTCGGCTGAACCGCGGCCTGCTCGAGTTCAAGGAAGGATTCGGTGCGCGAGTGATCACCCACGACACCTACGACATCGACGTCGACGCCGCGCTGAGCAGCTATGGCGACGTTTGATCTGCAGGATTACGAGGCGCAGTACGCCAGGCACTACACGGATGCCTCGTTCGAGCGTGTGATGGTGGCGGTGCGCCGGCGCCGGGTGCTGCAATCCATCGGCGCCGCCGCCGGCGCGCGCGTGCTCGAGGTGGGCTGCGGCATGGAGCCGGTCGTGGCGGAGCTTCCTCGGGCCGCGACGCGAACCGTGGTCGAGCCCGCGGCGCAGTTCGCCGAAGCGGCGCGACGCGCGCTCGCCGGTCAACCCGGCACGGCCGTGTTCGAGGCGTTCTTCGAAGACGCGGTGGAGAGCGACGCCGTCGCGGGGCAGTTCGACGTCATCATCGTGAGCAGTCTCTTGCACGAGGTCGCCGAGCCGCGGCGGTTGCTGCGCGCCGTGCGGCGTGTCGCGGCGGATGATGCGCTCGTGCACGTGAACGTGCCGAACGTTCGCTCGCTGCACCGCGTGCTGGCGGTGTCGATGGGGCTCATCGACGATGTGTTCGAGCCGTCAGCAACGGAACGCCGATTCCAGCGTCACACGCGCTTCGATCGAGACAGCCTCGTCGCCATGCTGCGCGCCGAAGGATTCGAGGTGCAGTCGACCGGCTCGTATTTCGTGAAGCCGTTCACGCACGACCAGATGCAGCGCGCGCTCGATGCCGGCGTGATCGACGAACGCGTGATTCGCGGGCTGGAGGCGGTGACCGCGCAACTCCCAGATCTTGGAGCAGAGCTGTATGCCGACGTTCGCCCTTCCTGAGGCGGCCGCCTGGCGGCTGATCGACGTGCCGATGCGCGCGGATGAACGCGGGCTCCTCGGCGTCGTCGAAGCAGTACCCGGCGTTCCGTTCGACATGCGACGCGTGTTCTTCGTCACGCGGGTCGCCGAGGGCTGCCGGCGCGGCGCGCACGCGCACCGCACGCTGCGGCAGCTCCTCGTCTGCGTGAGCGGCCAAGTCGAAGTGGTGCTCGACGACGGCAATCGGCGCGAGCAGATCACGCTCGACGGTCCGGCGCGTGCGCTCTACATCCCGCCGATGACCTGGGCGACGCAGGAGAGCAAGGCGCCGGACACGACCTATCTCGTCCTGGCCGATCAGCCCTACGACGAGGGCGACTACATCCGCAACTATGATGACTTCCTCGCCGCCGCTCGCGCCTAGCCACGGCAGCGCAAGCGCCGATGCCGCGGTTCCGTTCCAGGAGCTCCGGCCGGCGTACGTCGAGCTCCGTGCGGAGATCGATGCGGCCGTCGCGCGCGCGCTCGACAGCGGGTGGTACATCATGGGCGGGGAGCTCGCCGCGTTCGAGCGCGAGTTCGCCGACTACGTGGCAACGCGGCATTGCGTGGGCGTCGCCAATGGGCTCGACGCGCTCACGCTCGTGCTGCGCGCGTGGGACGTCGGTCCGGGCGACGAGGTGATCGTTCCGAGCAATACGTACGTCGCAACGTGGCTCGCGGTGAGCGCGGTCGGCGCGACCATCGTACCCGTCGAGCCCGACGAGCGGACGTACGTGATCGAGCCCGACGCCGTGCGCCGTGCGATCACGCCAAGGACGCGCGTGATCCTGCCGGTGCACCTGTATGGATTGCCGTGCGATCTGCGGCCGCTCGCACCGCTGGTGGACGAGCGCGGGATCCGTGTACTCGAGGACGCCGCGCAGGCGCACGGCGCCTCCGTGGCGGGCGTACGAGCCGGCGCACTCGGACACGCCGGCGCGTGGAGCTTCTATCCGACCAAGAATCTCGGTGCGCTCGGGGACGCCGGTGCAATCACGACCGACGACGACGCGCTCGCCGACCGCCTGCGCGTGCTGCGCAATTACGGATCTCGCATCAAGTACGTGAACGAGGAGCGCGGGCTCAACAGCCGGCTGGACGAGCTGCAAGCCGCCGTGCTTCGCGTGAAGCTGCGCGCGCTCGACGCGTGGAACGCGCGGCGGTGCGAGCTGGCCGCCGCGTACGATGCCGCGCTGAGTGATCTGCCGGTCGTCCGTCCCGTCGTGCCGACGGAGCGCACGAGCGCGTGGCATCTGTATGTGATTCGCGTTCGCGAGCGCGACGCCGTGCGCGCCGCGCTCGCCGAGCGTGGTGTGCAGACGCTCGTGCACTATCCCATCCCGCCGCACCGGCAGTCGGCGTATCGCGATCTGGGCTGGGGCGACGGATCGTTTCCGATCTCGGAGCGAATCCATCGCGAAGTGCTCAGTCTCCCGTTCGGGCCACACGTCCCGCCGGAGCACGTGGAACGCGTGGCGGACGTTCTCCGCCAGGTGCTCTGACCTTCGGCATTTGCCGCCGTCCCGCCCGTCTCAACCCATCGCTCACCCGCCGTCATCGTGCGTCGCATTTGGCTTCAGGTCGTCCACACCAGTCTCGCCAAGGGGTACGCGTTGGTCACCGCGGTGCTCGTGCTGGCCGTCACGGCGCGATATCTCGGGCCCGCGGGACGCGGCGTAGTGGGAGCGGCGAACGCCTGGGCCGCGATGGTCGCGACGTTCGGCGGGCTGAGTCTCGGCCAGGTTGCGATCTTCCACGCCGCCGGACGGGATCCGGCGGAGTGGCTGCCGTCCACGCTGCACACCGTTGGCCGCTATCTGCTGGCGACGACGCTCGTGGTGTGGATCGCCGGCGCGATCGCGTACCGTGTGACGGACGGCCACCTGTTCAACCACCTGTCGCCGAGCGTGCTGGCGCTGGCGGCGGTGAGTGTGCCGCTGCTCATGTGGACGGACTACGCGACGTCGCTGCTGCTCGCGCTCGACTCGCTGAAGATCGCGAACATCGCGCAGGCCGTGGCGAGCACATCGAACGCGCTGATCGTCGTCGCGCTGCTCACCGTTACCTCGCTCGGCGTCCGCGCACCGCTCATCTCCGTGGCGATCGGCGGCGCGCTCTCCGCGTTCGTGACGCTGCGCGCGATTCGGCGCAAGATGCCGGTCGACCGCACGCTGAGACGCTTCACCGGGCGGATGCTCGTAGACGGCGCGAAGCTGCACGCGAACGCGATCGGCACGTTCTTCTTCACGCAGGCCAACCTGCTCATCGTCAACCACTACTGCTCGGCGTCGGACACGGGATTCTTCGGCCTGGCGACGCAGTTGATCACCGTCGCGCAGATCGTCCCGAACGCGATCGGTCTGGTGGCGTACACGGTCGTCGGGCGCGACGGCCCCGATCAGGCGTGGAAGCAGCAGCGTCGACTGCTCGCGCAGGCCGCCGCCGTCTCCGCCGCGCTGATCGTGATTGGCTACGTGGCCGCGCCGCTCGGCGTGCGGCTCGTGGCGGGCAAGGCGTTCCTTCCCGCGGTGCCGCTCTTTCGCGTGATGCTGCTCGCGCTCGTCGGCATGACGTTCTCGAGCATCATGGCGAGCCAGTGGATCGGCCGCGGGCTGTTCGGGATGGCGGCGGGCATCAGCCTCGCCACCGGCGGCGCGAACGTGGTCGCGACCTTCGTCGTCGTGCCGCAGTCCGGCGCGATGGGTGCGGCGTGGGTGATGGTGGGGGTCTATGCCATCTCGATTCTCGGCAACGGGCTGATGGCGCTCTGGGTGGAGCGTCGTGTGCAGCGCGTGCTCGTCCCGGTCCCGCTCACGGCGGACGCGTCGCTGTGAAGATCGCCTTCGTCCATGGACACCTGCACCTGGGCGGCATCGAGACGCTGATGCTGAAGCTGTCGCGCGAGCTTCGCGCGCGCGGCCACGAGCTGGTGATCCTGGCCGGCGCGGGCGGGAACGCCGAGCTGGAACGGGAGCTCCGGCGCGTCGCCGAAGTCCGGTTCTTTCCCGTGAGCTTCGTCAAGGCGTTCCCTCGGCTCCGCGCGCCGCACACCGACGGTCTCGCCGACGTCGACGTGTTCTTCGCCTTCGGCAGTCCGCAACTGCTGCTCGCCGCGCTCATCGCCTCACGCGTCGCACCGTCGGCGCGCGTGCTCGCGGGCGTGTTCAGCCCATGGGAATATTTCCCGGCCCATCGCAGCATTCGGCGCGACTGGCGGCTCGCCGACCGGATCTTCGCGCGACTGCCGGACGAGAACATCATCTTCATGAACGAGGCCTGTCGTGCCGAGCACCGGCGCGCTCTCGGGCGGAGCTTCGACGCATCGCCGGTCATTCCGCTTCCCGTCGACATCGCACCGCTGCCGTGGCCGCGGCCGATCGACCGCACGCGGATCGCGTCGATCGGGCGGCTCGTCGCGTTCAAGCCGTACCCATTCCACATGCTTGGCGTGCTCACCGAGCTGCGGCGGCGCGGAATCGACGTGACGTACGACGTGTACGGCGACGGCCCCGAGCGCGCGCGCCTGGAGCAGGCGATCGCCGACGCGGGACTCGACGGGCGCGTGCGGCTCCGCGGGACGATCGACTACTCGACGATTCCCACCGTGCTCGCGAACGCGCAGGGATTCGTAGGCGTCGGCACCGCCGCGCTCGACGCGGCGGCGCTGGGCGTGCCGACGGTCGTCGCGTACGAGTCGGACGAGCCGCTCTCATTAGGATTCTTTCATGACACCGCGCCCGCCGAGTTCGGGGATGCGGCGTCGCGCGGCGCGCGCTATCCGCTGGCGCGCATGATCGACGACCTCCTCGCGCTGCACGGCGGCGCCTATGCGCGGACGGCGGCGCTCGGGATCGCGCACGCGGCGCAGTTCGGCACGGACCGCATCGCCGACCAGTATCTCGAGACGATGGCCAACGCGCGCGACTGCGCGCACACGTTCGCGCCGTTCGATTACGCCGCCGCCGTCGCCACGGCGCTGATCCAGAAGGGCCTGGCCGTCGCCGGACGACGGGATCCGCTCTCGCAGCGGTACTTCACGCGCATCGCTCCGCCTCATGCAGCCGCATCCGAGCGTTGAGCTGTTCACCGCGGCGCTCCTCACCGGAGCGCTGTGCGCGGTGGTGCTGCGGCGCCTGCTGCCGTGGCGCGGCGCGATCGCCGTGGCCGCGCTCAAGGCCGCGATCCCGCTGGTGTTCTTCTCGTGGTACTACACCGGCGCGTGGACGATCCTCGACGACATGGCGTACTTCCGCGAGGGCCGTGTGCTGCGCGCGGCCGGCTTCAACCCGATCACGGTCTTCCTGAGCAAACGCGGGTTCGGAACGCTCCTGTTCGTGAGCAACGGATACCAGTTCGTGTACGGCTGGTTCAACATGCTCATGCAGGACCTGATCGCGCCGACCTACTGGGCACCGGTGTTCGGGAATCTCGTGCTCACGTGCATCGCGGCGGTGCTGGTGAAGACGATCGCGACCGAATGCGGCGCATCCCAGCCGTACGCCCGCGGGCTCGGCGTGTACTTCGCGCTGCAACCCGAGCTCGTGGCGTGGTCGTCGTTCCTGAACGTGAAGGACATTCTCGTGATGACGCTGACCGCCGCGCTGCTCCTCGGTCTCGTGCGGCTGTCGCGCCGCTTCACCTGGGGCGCACTCGCGCTCAGTGTGCTCGCGGGGTTCATCTTGTTCTGGATCCGCTTCTACGTGCCGCTCGTCGCCGGCCTCGCGATGGTGATCGCGCGGCTGCGCCCCCGCGCGCTGCTGCGCGGCGGCGTGCTCGTGGGATTGGCCGCGGTCGCCGGACTGCTGGTCGTGCTCCGCTCGACGATCGGCAGCCTCGCGCATGTCGTCGACCTGCACGCCGCGGACCTGGCCTATGGCTGGCTGCGCACGCTGCTCAGTCCACTGCCGTGGTCGATGCAGCCGGAATACGGATTCCTGCAGGTTCCGGCGATCCTGCACTTTGCCCTCGTGCCGGCAATGGCGCTCGGCGCATACCTGCTGGTGAAGGGCTCGCCGCCGGCGCGGCTGCTCTTCATCTACGCCGCGCTCATTCTGCTCGCCGTCTCGGCGCATCCCGAATTGCAGGGGCCGAGGCATCGCATTCAGATCCTGTTCATCCTGGCCTGGGCTGAATTCCACGGCATGGCGGTCCTGGCCGCGGCGTTCCTCCGTTCGCGCCGGATGCGCGTGGCCGCGGCCGCGGCGGTCACATGAATCGCGACGCGCTCCGGGTCTGCCACGTGATCACCGGCCTCGAGACGGGCGGTGCCGAGATGATGCTCGCCAAGCTGTGCGAGCGTCTCGATCGGCAACGCGTAGAATCGTCCGTCATCAGCCTTCGCTCCGGCGGTGCGCTGGCATCGCGCATTCGCGAGGCCGGCGTGCAGGTCACGGAGCTGGGGTTCTCCCCCGGCTCGCTTCGCGGTCTTCTCGGAGTGGGGGCGCTCCGGCGCGCGCTCGCCTCGGTACACCCACACGTGGTCCAGAGCTGGATGTATCACGCGAACGTCGCGGCGAGCGTCGTCTCCGGGAGAACGCCGCTGCTCTGGAACATCCGACAGACGCTCTATGATCTGAATCGCGAGAAGCCGCTGACGCGGGCGACCATCCGCTCGTCGGCGATTCTCTCGTCGCGGCCGCACGTCATCGTCTACAACTCGGCCCTGAGTGCACGGCAGCACGCGGCGCTCGGGATCCGGCCGGACAAGACGCGAGTGATTGCCAACGGCTTCGACGTGGAGCGCTTTCGCCCCGACCCAGCGGCACGCGCTTCGGTGCGCGAGGAGCTGGGCCTCGACCGCGACGCGCTTCTCGTCGGGCTCGTCGCGCGGCTGCACCCGATGAAGAATCACGCGTTGTTTCTGCGCGCGGCGGCGGCGGTCGCTGCGCGCGTGCCGAACGCGCATTTCGTGCTCGTCGGCGACGGCGCCATGACGCCGCAATTGGAATCGCTCTCCGGCACACCGCTCCCCGATCGCGTGCACGCCCTCGGCCGCCGTGCGGACCTCGAGCGGCTGACGTCGGCGCTCGATATCGCGTGCTCCACGTCGTCGTGGGGGGAAGGATTCTCGAACGCGCTCGGTGAAGCGTTGGCCTGCGGCGTCCCGGTCGTCAGCACCGACGTCGGCGATGCGCGCGAGATCGTGGGGCCCTGCGGCGCCATCGTGCCCCCCGACGATGTCGCGGCGTTCGCGGCGGCGCTGGTGGCGCTGCTGCGCGACACCGAATCGCGGCGACGACTCGGCGACGCCGCACGGACGCGCCTCGTCGACCGCTACTCGATCGCCGCGATTGCCGAGGAGTACACCACTCTTTACGAATCGACCGCGCGCACGCGTGGAGCACACCGTCATGCAGCCTGATACGCGATTGTCGAACCGAATCCGATTCGAGAGCGATCTCGACAGCGATGCGCCGTTGCAGACGCTGGCCGGCGCGTGGCGCATCATCGCGCGGCATGCCGTGCTCCTCGTCGCGCTCCCGCTCGCCGTCGCGATCATCGGCGGGGTGTACACGTTCACCCGCCCGCGCACCTACACCTCGTCGGCCTCGTTCATGGGCTCGTCGCCCGACGTGGCGCGCGGCGGCCTCACGTCGCTCGCGTCGCAGTTCGGTCTTCGCGTGCCCGTCGGAGACGCCGGCCAGTCCCCGCAGTTCTACGCCGATCTGCTCCATTCGCGGCAGGTACTCGATTCGGTCGTGCAGACTCGGTTCACGTTCCACGACGCCGACGGCCGTATGCGTCAGGAAACGCTGCTCGACGCATTCCACGTGAGCGGAGCCACGCAGCCGATCCGCGTCGAGAACGCGATGGCGGTGCTCGATCGCATCACGAGCGTCGCGGTCGGCAACGAGACCGGCGTCGTGCGGCTCGCCGTCTCGACCACGTCGCCCGAGCTGTCGATGCAGATCGCGGCGCGATTTCTTCACCTCATCAACACGTTCAACCTCGATACGCGGCAATCGCAGGCGCGCGCCGAGCGCGAGTTCACGGAGGCGCGAATGGCCGATGCGGCGGCCCAATTGCACGCCGCCGAAGATCGGCTCGCCGAGTTCCGCCGTCAGAATCACTCGTTCGGCAGCTCGTCGGAGCTCGTCGTAGAGGAAGACCGGCTGCAGCGGGACGTGTCGCTGCGCGCGCAGTTGTACAGCGCGGTGGCGCAGGCGTACGAGCAGGCCCGCGTGGATGAAGTCCGCAACACCCCGGTGATCACCACCGTCGAGTCGCCGTACCTTCCCGCGCGTCCCGACGGGCGCGGACTGCTCCGTCGCGTGATCCTCGGCGCGGTGCTCGGGGGACTGCTCGCGCTCGTCTGCGCCGTGGTGCTCGATCTGCGCGCGCTGCCGGAGCCGGTGCTGCCGAGCGGCAGCCGGGTCGCGCCGGCGCTTGCTTACGAGGCCGACTCGAGCTCGCAGATCGTATAGCGGTACTTGCCGGAGGCGAGCGGAGGGATCTCGTCCATGAAGCGCACGTCGAGATCGCAGCGCTCACCCATGACCGTGCGCACGGACCGTCGCACATCGGCGAGCTCGTGCTCCGGTGCGTTCTCGCCGGCGGAGCGCACCACACGGAGCTCGATGCGCTCGTAGCTCCGCTGGATGAACTGGAACTTCTGCACCCAGGGACGGCCGTACAGCAGGTGCGTGAAGAACTCGCCGTCCACCGCGCCACCATCGGCGCATCGAAAAATGTCGACGACGCGCCCGCTCACGGATGCGAGTCGCTGCACGCCGCCATCATCCGGCAGGAGCGCGCCGCGGTCGCCGATGCGATAGCGGAGCAGCGGCATCGCCGCGTTGGCGAGACACGTCACCACGAGCTCGCCTTCGACTCCGGGCGGGCATGGCGCCCCCTGGGCATCGATCACTTCTATGTATTGTGCCCACGGCGGCACCCACAGTCCCGGCGCACCGGGAAGCTCCGTCGCGATGAGCCCCGCCTCGCGCGAGCCGTAGTAGTTGTAGACGGGGCATTGAAAGACGCGTGAGATCGTCTCGCGCATGAAGTCGTAGAGCGTGCCGGCGGAGGTCGTGACGAAGCCCTGCGGTGCGATGCGCAATCCAGCGCGCTCGGCGTACGACGCAAGGTCGTACGCCGACTGAGCGTACGCCTGCACGAATCGCGCGGGGCGCCGCGTCATCAGTCGGGCGTACGCCTCCATGTCCGCCGGGCTCAGTCGGAAGGCGTTCAGCACGTGCGTGTTGTACAGCCATGCGCGCGCGCGGCGCTTGGCGGCCGACTCGGTGAGCAGCACCTCGCGCTCGTCCCCCCAGAGCTTGTACACGAGCTCTCCGAACTCGTATCCCATGCGCCGGTGTGCCCAGAGCGCGGTTGCCGCGGTCCGATCCGCATACGCCTGATCCTGCACGTGCCGAACGGGTTCGCCGGTCGAGCCTCCCGACGTGTTGTAGCGCCACCGCCGCCGCGCGAGATCGTCCGACCAGAGTCGCGCCTTTTTCGTGCGAATGATGTCCTTGGTAAGAAATGGAAGCGCGCGAAGCGCCGCCTCCGGATGACGCGCCGTCGCCGCCGGCAGCCGCGAGAGTAGATCGGCGTAATACGGAACGTGCTCGCGACAATGGGCGAGCAATGCGCCGAGTGCATCACGTCGCACCGTCGCGGGGGCCCGCCGGGCAACCGACTCCAGCGTTTCGAGATCGATCAACGCGCCGGTCCGGCGGGCGCGCGCGTACGCGGAATATGCGAGATGTCGAATCATGTGTGATGGATGCCGCGGCTCACGCTTCAGGGAGCGGTGTGGGCGGCGTCACCACGTCAGGGAATGCTGGTTCGCGCACCGCCGCCGGTGATCGCGGCGCATCGGGGACGTACTCGATGTGACCGCGGTAGCCGAGCGAGGGCTCGAACGCGTGGTGCGCGCCCGTTCGATAGATGTCCTCCACGCACGCCACACGTTCGTCGCCGAAAATCCGCACGTCGTCCGCACCGAACGTGGCGAGCGGCAGCGTGTGCGACTCGAATGCACGAGCGATCTGCTTCACGCGCCGCCAATCGAAGCCCATGTACGCGGTGGCCACGGTATCGACCGCGACCGGGTTGGCGCCACAGAGCACGAGCCCCGCCGGGTACGGCGTCGGCGCGAGGGGACTCTCGCGGTGACCGCCGACCAGTCCATCGATCACGGCAAAGTACCGGCGCGGACGCGCATCGTCCCGCCGCACGCGACGGGCACTCGCGTCATAGTGCAGGAAGGCGCGATTGATGTCGAGAATCATGCGCCACACGGTGTCGTTTCCGAACCAGCTCCCCCCGCCGAGGCTCGTGTATCCCTTGGGATACCCGCAGGCGTAGCGCAGCACGCGGTTGCAGACGCCGGCCCCGTAGTAGAACGCGGCCTTCGCCGGCCCTCCGTCCCGCTCCCAGTCGGCGTGCATCAGCGACCACATGAGGTCCGCGAGCCAGTTGCCGTCGGGGTACTCGTCGCCGCCGTGCCGCGGGCTTCCGAAGCGAAAATGCGGCAGATAGTCCTTGTGACCGTTCAGACCCACGAAGTTCTTGAGCGCGCAGGTCACGCCCGCCTTCATGTGGCTCTTCAGCTTCGGGACGTTGATCACGACGTCCGCGTCGAGGAACGCTTTTGGCAGGAGGTACAGGTTCTGGTCCGGCGAATGGGCGCGTCGCATGCGATGGCGCGGATACTGCGCCACGCCGAAGCTGTACGACCCGCTCATGAGTGGTACGAGTGCACTGTCGCGTCCGAGGTCCACTTCCTCGTACTCGCCGCGCCGTGATTCATCGACGCGACGTGCGGCCATGCGTTCACCCGTCATGACCGCGGTGCCCAATCGGAAATCACGGATCGCGAGCCGGACACCCGGGAACCGCCGCGCGGCATGAGCCGCGAGCGCATCGAGCCCCGTCAACGAAACGATCGCATGCCAGTCGGATCCCTGCACCGGGCAGTCGCCAATGATGATCGTCCCCGCGCCGTCGAGCGCGCGCGCCGCGTAGTCGAACACGGCGCGAATCACCGACCCGTGCGTCACGAGGCTGTCGGTGTCGGTGATGCCGAAGAACTTGGCGCCCATGTTGCGGTGCGACACGAGATTCGGCTTGATCAGCACGGTGTCGCCCGGGCGGATGAGCGCGCCGAACGGGTTCCAGTCCGCGGTGCCGCAGCGGCCCGCGTCGAGTCCGGCGGCCAGCAACGCGCCACGGACGGCGCGGTAGGCTGCGTTGTCCTCCGGGCTGACTTCGGCGGCGGGCCATTCCGGGTAGGACTCACTCGGGTGAAACGGTGGGGCGGACGGGTAGCGCGGATGATCGCGGCATACGCCGACGGTCGAATCGTCGAGCCAACGGTTGGACATCGGGGGGCGGGAGCTCCGGAGTTGCGAATGAACGAGGGCCACGACTACGCGACTGCGGCAATGCGCACGAGGCCCGGCGCTCTGATGCGATGCACACGGCGGGCCCAAGTGACGGCGCGCGGAACCCGCGACAGGATCGGGGGCCATGCCGCTCGCTGAACCGCTGGCGCCGGAATCCGAAGCCATCGAGCGCTTTGCGTTCGGTGACAATTGGCGTCGGTTCCTCTCGCACCTGACGCCGGAGCGAGTCGCGTGCGCCGAGCAGTCGCTTCGCACCATGCTCGGCCGCGACAGTCTCGCGGGCCTGCGATTCCTCGACGTCGGGTCGGGCAGCGGCCTCTTCAGCCTGGCGGCGCGCCGGCTCGGGGCCGAGGTGGTGAGCTTCGACTACGACGCTGATTCCGTCTCGTGCACCCGCGAGATCCGCGAGCGCCGGTACCCGGGCGACCCCCTCTGGCGCGTGGAGCAGGGGTCGATCCTCGACCGGCGGTTCGTCGGCGGGCTCGGACGCTTCGACGTCGTCTACGCCTGGGGCGTTCTGCACCACACTGGCGCGATGTGGTCGGCGATCGAGAATACGTTGCGCACCCTCGCGCCGACCGGCACGCTCGTGCTCGCCCTGTACAACGATCAGGGCTGGATCTCGCGATACTGGCATTCCGTCAAGCGTATGTACTACCGCGGCGGCGTCGCGCGCGTGGCGATGCTTGCGCTCCACGTCCCGTACCTCGTCGGCGCGCGGCGCGTGGTGAGGCGGTTGTCCGGCCGCGAGCGGCTCGATCGCGGCATGTCGTACTGGTACGACATGCGTGATTGGCTCGGCGGCCTCCCGTTCGAGGTGGCATCTCGCGAGCGCGTGTCGATGTACATGGCGGCGCGCGGGCTCGAGCTGGTGCGCCTGACGAGCTGCGGCAATCGTCACGGGTGCAACGAATTCGTATTTCGATACCGTGATGACGCGCGCACGGCCCGAGGCCGACGCGCGGTGGCTCCATCGAGCAAGCCGCGGCGCATCCTCTTCTTCACGCGCTCGCTGGGCTACGGCGGCGCGGAGCGACAGCTCACGCTGCTCGCGCGCGGGCTGCACGACGCCGGCCACGAGGTGAGCGTCGCCACGCTGTACGGCGGGGGCCCCTTCCAGCAGGATCTCGCGGAGAGCGGTGTGCCCGTGCACGTGCTCGGGAAGCGGGGGCGATGGGATGTGTCCGGCTTCTCGCGGGCGCTGCTCGCCCTCGTGCGTACGCTCGAGCCGGAGATCATTCATTCGTACCTCGTCGTTCCCAACATCGCCGCGGCCGCGCTGCGGATGGCCGGCACGAAATCGAAGATCGTCTGGGGGGTTCGTGCCTCGTCGGTGCAGTGGGACAAGTACGAGTGGGGGTTCCGCGCGTCGTTCGAGCTCAGTCGCGTGGCGTCGCGGGGGGCGCACCTCATCATCGCGAACTCCGAAGCGGGCCGGCGGTTCCACGCGCGCATGGGGTATCCCTCCAACCGGATGGTGGTCGTCCCGAACGGCATCGACGCCGAGCACTTCGCGCCGCGGCCGCACGCGCGGGCGGCGATGCGTCGCCAGTGGGGCATCGATGCCGCCGCGCCGGTCGTGGGCATGGTGGGTCGCCTCGATCCCATGAAGGGTCACGACCGCTTTCTCCAGGCCGCTGCGCTCCTGCGCGATCGGGTGCCCGAGGCCCGCTTTCTCGTCATCGGCGATGGGCCGGCGCACTATGCGTCGCAATTGCGGCAGCTCGCCGAGTCGCTGGGGATCGCCGACCGCGTGCACTGGATCGACGCGCACAACGACGTGCGCGACTGCTACGCCGCCTTGGACGTGCTCGTCTCCCTGTCGCTGTGGGGCGAGGGCTTTCCCAACGTCGTCGCGGAGGCCATGGCGACCGGCACACCGTGCGTGGTCACCGGATGCGGCGATAGCGAAATCGTGGTGGGCGACACGGGCGCCGTGCTCCCGTCGGCGGATCCCGACGTGGCCGCGAAGGGGATTGAACAACTTCTAATGATAGATTCCTCACGACGCGCGGAGCTCGGCCGCCGCGCGCGCGAGCGCATCATCGACCAGTTCTCGATCGAGCGGCTCGTGGCGAACACCGAGGCGGCGCTCGCGCCGCTCCTCGCCACCCGCTGACGCGCATGTGCGGCATCACCGGATTCTGGCAATCGCGGCCGCGCCTCGACGCGCCCGCCGACGTGCTCCGCGCAATGAGCGGCGCGATCCGCCATCGCGGACCCGACGACGAAGGCGTCTGGTTCGACGCGGCGTCGGGCGTCGGGCTCGGGCACCGGCGTCTCTCGATCGTCGACCTCTCGGCGCACGGCCACCAGCCCAAGCCGTCGCGCAGCGGCCGCTTCATCGTCGCGTTCAACGGGGAGATCTACAACTTCACGGCGCTGCGCGAGCAGCTCCGTGCACGCGGGCAGCACTTCGCGGGAACCTCGGATACCGAGGTGCTGCTCGCGGGCCTCGAGGAATGGGGACCGCTCGAGACCGCTCGCCGCTGCGACGGCATGTTCGCGTTCGCCGCATGGGACGCCGCCGAGCAGGAGCTGTGGTTGTGCCGCGACCGCATGGGCGAGAAGCCGCTCTATTATGGCTGGGCCGGCAACGACCTCGTCTTCGCCTCCGAGCTGAAGGCGCTGCGCCGTTACCCCGCATGGCAGCCGGCCGTGGACCCGTCGAGCGTCGCCGACCTGCTGCACTTTGGATTCGTGCCGGCGCCGGCGAGCATCTATGAAAACGTACACAAGCTGCCGCCGGGAACCGCCGCGCGCTTCCGACACGCGGCGAACGCGACGCCCACGATCGAGCCGTATTGGACCCTCCAGGGCGCGGTCGACGCCGGACGGCAGGACCCGGTCCGCGGCACCGACGACGAGATGCTCGGCGCCGTCGACTCCGTGCTGCGCGACGTGATTGCGTCGGAGATGGTGGCTGACGTTCCCGTTGGCGCGTTTCTCTCCGGCGGAATCGATTCATCGCTCGTCGTCGCGATCATGCAGGCGTTGTCGTCTCGGCCGGTGCGCACCTTCACGATCGGCTTCCACGAACGCGCCTACGACGAGGCCACCTACGCCAAGGCGGTCGCGCGGCACCTCGGCACGGAGCACACGGAGCTCTATGTCTCGCCCGCACAGGCGCAGGCGGTCATTCCGCGGCTTCCGTCGCTCTACGATGAGCCGTTCGCCGATTCATCGCAGATTCCGACGTTCCTCGTCGCCGAGCTCGCGCGCCGCGACGTGACCGTGAGTCTCTCGGGTGACGGCGGCGACGAGCTGTTCGGCGGCTACAATCGGCACATCCTCGGCAACCGCTTGTCGGCGCTCCCGAAACCCGTGCGCTCCGCCGCGGCGCGCGCGGTGCGCACGCTCTCGCCCGCGCAGTGGGACGCGCTGTCCGGCGCCGCGGCGCGCGTGCTGCCGACTCGACTGCGCGTGCCCGCGGCGGGCGACAAGGCGCACAAGCTCGCCGAAGTGCTCGCCGCGGACAGTTCCGCCCTGTACACGCGGCTCATCACACACTGGCCGCGCACGATCGTACACGGCGATACACGGCGCGCGGCGATTCCGGCGCTCGACGGCGGCGCGCATCCCGTGGCGCGGATGATGTACACCGACACGCTGCTCTACCTGCCCGACGACATCCTGGTGAAAGTGGATCGGGCGAGCATGGGCGTGAGCCTCGAGTCGCGCGCGCCGTTCCTGCACCACCGGATGGTGGAGCTCGCGTGGCGTCTGCCCATGCGTGCGAAGCTCCGCGGCGGCCGCGGCAAGTGGGCGCTCCGTGCGCTGCTCGAGCGGTACGTGCCGCGCGAGTTGACCGATCGTCCCAAGACCGGCTTCGGCGTGCCGATCGGGGCGTGGCTGCGCGGTCCGCTGCGCGACTGGGCGGAGGCGCTGCTCGACGAAGGCGCCCTTGCCGCTCACGGGCTGCTGGACACCCCGCGAATCCGCGAGCGGTGGCTCGAGCACGTGTCCGGCCGCCGCAACTGGCACTACCTCCTCTGGTGCGTCCTGATGTTTCAGGCCTGGTATGCCGACCAGCAGTAGCCGCGGCCGGCTGGTCGTGCTCGTCAACGATGCGCGCTTTCTGCTGACGCACCGCATGGAGCTCGTCGAGGCGGCGCGCACGCGGGGGTACGACGTCATCGTCGCCGCACCGCATCCGATCACGGACTCGATCGCCGATGCGGTCGAGGTGATTCGCGCGCGCGGTTTTCCGGTGGAGTTCGTCGGATTCCGCAGCCAGAGCCTCGATCCGTTCTCCGAGGGACGCGGCGTCGCGCAGATCGCGTCCCTCTATCGCCGGCTGCGACCACGAATCGCGCATCACGTCACGATCAAGCCTGTGCTGTACGGAACGGTCGCCGCGCGCCTGGCGCACGTCCCGGGCGTGGTCAACGCGATTTCGGGGCTGGGAACGCTGTTCGGCTCCGCGGGCCCGTGGACCGTCGCGACGCGCGCTATGGCCCGCACGGCGTACCGGATGGTGCTCCGGCACCCCAATACGAGAGTCATATTCCAGAACGCTGATGACCGCCGCACGTTCCTCGACGCGCGCGTGATCCGGCCGGCGCTCGCCCGCCTCATTCCGGGCTCGGGCGTGCGTGTCGAGTCGTTCAGCGGGCTTCCCGAACCGGCGGGTCCGCCGGTGGTGGTGCTCACCGCCCGGTTGCTGCGTCAGAAGGGCGTGTACGAGTTCGCCGCCGCGGCACGGCAGCTCCGCGCCGCAGGGCTCGAGGCTCGCTTCGCGCTCGTCGGCGACGCCGCGGCGAACCGCGATGCCGTGCCCGGAGAAACGCTCGCCGAATGGCAACGCAGCGGGATCGTCGAGCTCTGGGGCTGGCGGACCGACATGCGCGCCGTGCTCGCGCACACGACGATCGTCTGCCTGCCGTCGTACTACCGCGAGGGCGTGCCGAAGGCGCTGCTCGAGGCCGCGGCGGCGGGCCGCGCGATCGTCACCACGGACATGCCGGGCTGCCGCGACATCGTGACGCACGACGTGAGCGGCCTGCTCGTGCCGCCCCGTGACGTGTCAGCGCTCGCCGGCGCGCTCCGTCGTCTGATCACCGAGCCCGCGACGCGCGCTCGGCTTGGCGCCGCGGCGCAGAGCGTGGCCGCGGAGCGGTTCGCGCTCGAGCGCGTGATCGGCGCGACGCTCGCGGTTTACGAGGAGCTGGATGCTCCCGCGACCGCCGCCGCGTCGCCAGGATCCTCGGCGGTCGAGGCGGCGCGCGCCGCCACGCGCGAGCGCGCAACGATCACCACGCCAAAGCCGAGCGCGCGATGGAGCCAGGAGAGCGGGTAAGGCTGGACGCGGACGACGTCGAAATGCCGAGCCACCGCGCGGACGATCTCATCGTAGTCGAAGCCCTTGTGCTCGTCGCGCTGCACCGCGTCCATGCGCCCCGCCAGCGCGCTCCAGAACTCCCGCGCTGAGTAGTTCGGCGCATCGCCGATCAGCAGCTTCTTGAGCAGGAACTTCACGGCGAATACGGGACCCTTCTCGTTGGGCACCGTGATGAACGCCCAGCCGTGTGTGATCGCGGCAAGCTTTGCCAGGAATGGGTCGACGAGCGAAGGCGGCACGTGCTCCAGCGTTTCCATGCAGACCGCCAGGTCGAACCGCTCGTCGTTCGGGATGTGATCGGGCGACGTGCACTCGAGAAACGAATACTCCGGGTGTTCGCGCCAGGCCGAACGCCCGATCTCCAATCCGTGCTCCCAATTCGCGTCGAGCCCGACGTACCGCGCGGGCGGGCTCGGCAAAAATCTGATCGTCTTCCCGTCGTAGCAGCCCAACTCCACGACGCGCGCCGGCGCCACGCGGAGCTTGCGCAGCACGCGCGTGAGCGCGCGGAACCGACTCAGGTGCACCGTGCCACGCACCCCGGTGCCGAACAGCCGCTCGTTATACGATGCGCCTTCGGCGAGTTTCACGATGCCAGCGCCTCCCGCGCCGCCTCGAGCATGACGTCGACGGAGTCGTTCAGATGGTCGATGCGTGCGAGGGTATGATCGACGCCGAGCAGACGCGGCGCGGCACGAACCCCGATGAACTCGGCGGCACCGGCAATGAGAGTAGGCATGAGCACGGCACGGTTGTGCGAACAGTGTGCCAGTGCGCTGCGTCACAAATCGAGTTGAATGTCCACGTACCATCCGGGATATTCCACACGATGGAGAACTCTCTTGCCGCCTCGGGCCCCGTGCGCCGGGTGGCGATCGTCCACGAGTGGCTCGTCGCGTTCGGCGGGGCGGAGCTGGTCCTGCGCGAGCTGCTGAAGCTCTTCCCGCAGGCTCGCGTTTTCACGCTCGTGGACTCGATGGATTCCGCGCAGCGCGCGTTCCTCGGCGTCGGCGACACGTCGTCGTCGTTCTTGAACCGCCTGCCGGGGATCGACCGACGCTACCGCAGCATGCTGCCGCTCTTTCCCGCGGCCGTTCGCTCGCTCGATCTGCGCGGATTCGACGTGGTGATCTCCAACTCGCACGCCGTGGCGAAGGGCGTGCGCGTGCGTCCGGGACAGCTCCACCTGTCGTACTGCCTCACGCCCATGCGGTACGCGTGGGATCTCCGGGAGCAGTACCTCACCGAGGCGGGCCTGTCGCGCGGGATCCGCGGCATCGCCGCACGCGCTCTGCTCGAGTCGCTCCGGCGCTGGGACCGGGCGAACAGCACGGGCGTCCACGGCTTCGCGACGCTGTCCCATTTCGTCGCGGACCGCATCCGGCGCTCGTACAGCCGCGAAGCCACCGTGATCTACCCGCCCGTGGACACCGAATTCTTCGTCCCGGCCGGCGAGAGGAGCGACTATTACGTCACCGCGAGTCGGTTCGTACCGTACAAGCGGGTCGACCTCATCGCGAAAGCCTTCTCGCACCTTCCCGATCGGAAGCTCGTCATCGTGGGCGACGGGCCCGACGCGACCAAGGTGCGCGCGGCTGCTGGACCGAACGTCACGTTGGCGGGCCACGTCGAGCGCACCGCGTTGCGAACTCTGCTGCAGCGTGCGCGAGCCTTTCTGTTCGCGGCCGAAGAAGACTTCGGCATCGCGCCGCTGGAGGCGCAGGCGGCCGGCGTGCCGGTGATCGCCTACGGCCGCGGCGGCGCGGCCGAGACGGTGCGCGGCCTGGACCACCCGCGGCCGACGGGCGTCCACTTCGCCGAACAGACGGCGGACGCGATCGCGGCGGCCGTTCGCCAGTTCGAGGCCAGCGCCGATCGCATCTCCGCCGCCGCCTGCCGCGAGAACGCCGAGCGGTTCAACGAGGCGCGCTTCCGCGACGAATTCCTGCGCTTCGTCGACGCGCAATGGGCGGCGCACGCCGGATCGGCGGCCGCGCTCGATACGAAAGTGCTCATTTGAGAGCTTGAAACGCTCCCTGGAGCGTCGCGCTGGCGCGCGGCCAGTCCCCGCGCATCACGTAGCGCCCGAGGTGGACGAGCCGCGTGGG
>DASZUN010000163.1:0-12180 GCA_035547615.1 Gemmatimonadaceae bacterium
ACAGGGCCAGGGTCAGGACGATGCGATACGCCCACCTCATGGCAACACTCCCTCGTTGTGGTAATAGACTCATAACGGTTCTCTCATCGCCGAGCGCTCCTTGAGGGAGCGCAGCGCCCGCGGCCGGGCAAGGTCGCGGTCCACGGCCGGCTCGTCGCCGGCGGCGCCGCAGGAGCGGCGCACGACGAGCTCGGGGGGCCGCAACTGCCGCGTCGGCCGGCCCTCGCCGTGGAGCTGCGCGACCAGCGCGTCCACGGCGAGCGATCCGTTGCGGTCGGTGGGCTGCCGGATCGTCGTCAGCGGCACGCGCGCGCGCGACGCGAGCTCGATGTCGTCGAGGCCCACGACCGCGATGTCCTGCGGCACGCGCACGCCCGACTCGAGCAGCCCATCTTCGAACCCGATCGCGCCGATGTCGTTGAACACGAACATCGCGTCGGGCTTCACCGGCAGCGTCGCGACGTGCCGCCCGACCGCGAAGCCGGACCGGTAGTCGTTCCACTCGCCCTCGAACGGATACTCGAAGACGAATGCGGGATCGACGTTGAACCCGTGTTCGCGCACCGCGCGGCGGTAGCCGCCGGCGCGCAGCTCGCCGAGTGGACTGAGAAACGACTCGCCCACGTAGCCGAACCGCGTGCGGCCGAGCGCGGCAAGGTGCTGGCCCACGAGATAGCCCGCGCGGTCGAGGTCGAGCCCGATGAACGGCACCGACTCGCCTTCCGTGTACGAGACCATCACGTACGGGTACGCCGCGGCGTGCAGCTCGCGGATCGCGTCGCTCAGCCGATACGTCCGCGTCATCGACGCGATGATCAGCCCCTGCGCGCCGAGCGCGCGGAAGCGCTGGATCTGCGCCTCCTCGTGGTCGGCGCGGTTCGAGCTGGACGAGAAGAGCAGCCCCCATCCCAGCTCGTCGGCGCGCTGCTGCGCCGCGTGCGCGATGAGCGAGAAGAACGGACTGCTCAGATCGCGCAGCACGAACCCGAGCATCCGGTCCGACCGGATGCGCTCCGCTCGACTGCCCTCGGCCGGCGCGGGCCGCACCGCGACGAAGGTGCCTCGACCCACGCGGCTGTGGAGCACGCCCTCACTGACCAACCCGGCGAGCGCCTTGTTGATCGTGATGACCGACACGCCGTAGCTCTCGGCGAGCTGGCGATGCGGCTGCAACTGCATGCCGACTGGCATGTCGCCGTTGACGATCTTGCGGCGAATGTCGGCGGCGACTTGCTGATAGAGCGGTGTGCCCGAAGCCGGGTTGATGCTCAAAGTCGCATGCGGCTGTCTGATTCGGCGGGTACTCGCGGGAGGACGAACAGCCCGGCCGAACCAGGGTGGAGGAAGGCGGCAACGAAGAAATGTCGCGATTTTGTTCGCTATCGTAACAAATACGTTCGCCGAGTGCTATTGATATTGTCAATAGCGAAGCCGAGTTGAGGTCGTCGACGAGACGCGAATCAGGCTACTCCGGCCAGCTCCCCTGCCCTCGGAGCGCGCGCTCTTTTCGGATCGCGTCGAGCAAGTAGTAGTCGGCGTAGACGATCCCGACGTCCACTTCGACCCCCTGCGGCTTCCCCCCAACGCTATGCGCCAGCACCGCCATGCTCGGCGGCGGCCCGATGTACGCCGATGCGAGCGATTCCAGGATATGATCTGCAAATGTGCGATAGTGGCTCGATCCTGTGTCGCTGATGTCTCTCGAAAGCGAGAGGAGGCCCGAAGCAGCAATGGCCCCCGCCGACGCGTCGCGCTCCACGTTCGGAATGCCGGGATCGCGAAAATCCCAGTACGGTACCCCATCCGCCGGCGCGTGCGCGATGTACCAGTCGGCCGCCTTTCTCGCGGCGGCGAGCAGCGCCGGGTCGCGAGTCGCCTCGTACGCCTGCGCGAATCCGTAGATCGCCCACGCCTGCCCACGCGCCCAGGCCGACGAGTCCGAGTAGCCCTGCCAGGTCGCCCTGCCGAGGAATTTGCCCGTTGAAGGATCAAATAGCGCCACGTGCGCGACGCTCCCGTCGGGCCGCACGTGCGCCCGCGCCGACGTCAACGCGTGCCGATGGGCGAGCTCGGCCCACGACGGATCGCCGCCATGCGACGCCGACCAGAAGAGCATTTCCAGGTTCATCATGTTGTCGATGATGACCGGATACTTCCACGACGCGCGCTTGTCCTTGTCGCGCTCCGTATCCCACGACTTGATCGCGCCGACCACCGGCGAGAACCGCGTGGCGAGCGAGCGGCTCGCCGCGAGGACCACGTCGCGCGCGTGCGCCTCGCCCGTGAGCTGATACTCATTGCCGAAGCTCGTGAACACGATGAAGCCGAGGTCGTGCGTGTTCGTGCGCGTGTCGTTCACCTCGAGTGGCGCGGTCCACCGCTCGGCTTGCGCGCGCCAGAACGGGTCGCGCGTGATCGCGTACATCTGCCACAGCTCGCCCGGGAAGAAGCCGCTCGTCCACCGCGTGCGCGAGACGAGCGTCCACGAGCCGTCCGGGCGCGTGATGCGTGGATATCCACGCGCCGGGTCGAGCGACGTTGCGGCGGCGCGGAGTCGCGTTTCCGCCACCCCGAGTGCGTGTCCCATGAGCGCGTCGAGCGAATCGCTTGTCGCGAGCGCGTCGGGATAGAGCAGGCGGGCGCGCGCCGTGCGCAGCGCGGCGGCTGGAATCCGACGGATCGCGGCGGTGAGCGCGGGATCATGATACGCGTCCGCCGCCTGCAGCAGCGGCGTGAGATACGACGCCGCATTCGCCGGGCTCACCTGCGCCGTCGGCCATGCGACGTGCGGATCGAAGTACGGCGAGAGAAACGCGATCGCCCGCTTCAGGCTCGCGCGGTTCGGCGCGTCGTAGTGCCAGAGATCGAAGCCGACATGACGACCGAGCTCCGCCAGGACTGCGTACGGCTCGATGTTGAACAGGCTGTAATGAAAGGGGCGCGTGCGCGCGAGCTCCTCCGGCTGCCGCCCGTCGGGGGCGATCTGCGCCGCAATGCGCGCCGTGGCGCTCTCGGCGATCGTCCGCCTGGCGAGCGCGCTGTCACCCACGAACAGCGCAAGCGCGGCGACCTGCGAGTCGTACCACGTGCCGTGGTTGTTCGGCGCACGCCGCTCGTCGCGCCCCTGCTTGCTCGTCTCGAGCCAGCCGAGATACGCTCGGCACCAGTCGCGCATCGCGCGCTCGTCCGATGCAGACCACCCGGGCGCGCCCTCGAGCAGGCCGATCGCGTCGATCACGGTCGTGACGTGCCGCGTATCGAGGATGCCGGTGCCTCGGCCGTCGGACACGCCGGGCACCGCCTGCGCGAACCGCAGGTTCGGGTACATGCGCGTCGCGGGATCGAGAAACCAGGTGTGAATCAACATCGCGGCGCGCGCGCCGTACTCGGACTCGCCAGAGAAGTAGTACGCCAGCGCGAGCGTCTCGACGTCGTCCGCCATCGCCGCCAGTCGCGGCCCGTCGGTGTCGCTTCGGCTCTCGGGATTCACGACACCGTCGCGCCGCACGAACGGCAGTCCGCCGGGCCTGGTGCTGTCCGGCCACCAGTACGGCGCGAGGCTCATGTAGTCGTGTTTGTCACCGCTCGGCGGCACGCGGTGCTTCTGCATCACCGAGAACGGTCCGTCGGACATCGCGCGCGCCGCGTCGCGCATCAGCGCGTCGTACGCGGGACGGAGCGCGGTATCGCCGCGCGCGAGGCGCGCCCGGGATTCGGCGAGGTTCGAGCCGCGAAGGACGAGGAGGTGCGGGGCGGGAGCCAACGCCGGCGATGATGCCGCGACGTGCGCGCAGGCGGTGAGGGCGGTCAGGAGCGAGAAGCGTAATGTCATCCCGAGCGCAGCGAGGGATCTTGCGTACCGCACGCGGAGCGGGCCACGCGACCGGGAGGCCAGATCCCTCGACTCCGCTTGCCTTCGGCAAGCTCCGCTCGGGATGACATCGTCGCTGCCCGCCCGCGGCGTCCCGCTCGGGACGACATCGTCGCTGCCAGTCCGCGCAGTCTCGCTCGGGATGATGACATCGTCGCTGCCCGCCCGCGGCATCCCGCTCGGGACGACATCGTTACGCACGATCACGCGCCCGCCGCGCCTTCCCACAATCCCTGCAGGTACGTCGCGCCGAGGGCGCGGTCGTAGAGGCCGTACCCTGGCCGGCCGTGTTCGCCCCAGATCATCCGACCGTGATCGGGGCGCATCGGGCCGGTGAAGCCGACGTCGCGCAGCGCGCGCATCACCTCGAGCATGTTCACGCTGCCGAAGCGCGACGGGTGCGGACTCTCGTTGAACTGCCGCTCGCCCGTCCGCAGCACGTTGCGGCAGTGCATGAAATGAATCCGGCCGCGCGCGCCGAGCGCGCGGATCATCGCCGGGAGATCGTTCGCCGGGTCGGCACCGAGCGAGCCGGTGCAGAAGGTGACGCCGTTCGCCGGATCGTCGACGATGCGCGTGAGTCGATCGAGCGCGGCCGCGTTCGTGATGATCCGCGGCAGCCCGAAGATCGACCAGGGTGGATCGTCCGGATGGATCGCCAGCTTCACGTTCGCGCTCGCCGCCACCGGGACGACGCGCTCGAGGAAGTACGCGAGATGCTCCCAGAGCCGCTCCTCGTCCACGTCCTTGTACGCGTCGAGCAGTGCGTTGAGCGCGCGCGCGTCGTACGCGGTCGCCCAGCCGGGCAGATCGCCGGTGCCGCGCGACAGATCGATGCGCGCGAGCTGCCGATCGTCGTACGCGAGCGCCGTCGAGCCGTCGGGGAGCGGCATCGCGAGATCGGTGCGCGTCCAATCGAAGATCGGCATGAAGTTGTAGCAGAGCACGGGAATCCCCAGCTCGCCCATGGCGCGCACGCTCGCGCAGTAGTTGTCGATCAGGCGATCCCGCGTCGGGCGGCCGAGCTTGATGTCCTCGTGCACCGGGATGCTCTCGATCACCGCCACGTGCATCCCGGCGTCGCTCACGCGCGCGGCGAGCCGCTCGAGCTCCTCGCGCGGCCACGCATCGCCGACGGCGACGTCGTACAGGGCGGTCACGATTCCCATGACGCCGGGGATCTGCCTGATGTACGCCAGCGGGACCGGATCCGAGGCGCCGTACCAGCGAAAAGTCATCTTCATGGAATGCTCACCGAGTGTCCGCCGGCGTCGACCGTGAGCCGCGATCCGTTGATGTCCTGCGTGCGGGCGATGATCGTGGCGTGTCCGCCGCGCGGGACTTCCACCTCGATCGCCGCGCGGCCGTTCGCCGCCTCGATGATCGAGCTGCCGGTGGGCGTGCCGAGGTCCGCGAGCAGGCGGCCGTCGCCGTTGAGCCCGAAATAGACGCGGTCACTCGCCGACAGCACGCGCTGTCCTTTCGCGTCGACGATGGTCGCCTCGACGAGCACGTGGCCACTCGAGAGCAGGCGCGAGCGCATGGCGATGTGATCGGCCTTGCCAGCCTGTGCGTGCGTGTAATGCACCGTGAGCGTGTCGCGCATGGGGGCGTCCTCGCCCGCGCACCGCGCCTCGAGATGATTCGCGCCGTCGGCGAACAGCACATCCCAGCGCAATCCCTGCGCGGGGAAGCTCGTACGATCGCGCGTGCGCTCACCTTGCGAGGTGCCGTTGAGCGAGAGATCGACCTTCGCGCAGTTGCTGAACACGCGCACCTCGCGGGCGACGCCCGGCGGCCCGGCACGCTCCGTCCACGTGTGCGAAACGATGTAGACGAACTTGGGCGAGTCCGTCCAGTACGCCTTGTACAGGTAGTAGGCATCCTTGGGCGTGCCGTCGCGCGTGAACAGGCCCTTCTGATTCACATATGGAATCGGGTTGTCGGGCCGCAGCGGTGTTGCGAAATCTCTAAATGCCCACTGCGCGTTGCCGGTGAGCCACGGCGTGCGCTCAGCCACCTGCAGGTGCCACTCCATGAGATCGGTCTGGTAGCTCTCGCTCCAGTCACCCTGCCGTGCGATGTTGGCGACCTTCTTCCCCACCTGCTCGGCGAACCCGGTGTCGATCTGCAGGCCCTTGCCGGTGATCGGATGCTCGGTGTGGCGACCGTACAACGCGTCGGCGCCGTACTCGGCGTGAAACATCCGCGGGAACTTGGCGTGCACCGAGGCGAGCGCCTTTTCGTAATCCTCATACACCGCGCTGTACCACCCGACCCAGATCGACGGCGAATAGACGTCCACCACCGCCGCGCCGGGATCGAACTTGCGCGTTGCCGTGGGGCGATACGGATCGAGCGTGTGCGCGATCGTGTCCAGCTGGCTCATGAACGCGGCGATCGCCTGCTTGTCGCCGCTGTTCGCGGGATCGATCACGTCGCCGACCTCGTTGCCGAGCGACCACATGATGATGCTCGGGTGATTTTCGTTCTGCCGGATCTGCTCGACGAGCAGACGGCGCGTCGTCGCCTGCCACCTGGCGCCGCCGAGCCCGGCGCGGTCCCACGGCAGCTCGTCCCAGAGCATGAGGCCGAGCGAGTCCGCGGCGCGATAGAACTCGGGGTCATGCGGATAGTGCGCGAGCCGCACGAAGTTCGCGCCCATCGACTTGATGAGCTCCATGTCGTGCCGATACATCGCGTTCGGCATCGCCGCGCCGTAGCCGGCCGCTTCCTCGTGGATGTGCGTGCCGCGGATCAGCAGACGCTCACCATTGAGATAGAACGGGCCGTTCGACGCGAAGGTGAAGAACCGATACCCGATCGTCTCGCGCGTGCGGTCCAGCTCCGCTCCGTTCCGGCGAAGCGATACGTCCACGTGATAGAGGCTGGGCGAGGCCGGAGACCAGAGCGACGGATTGCGGATGGTGGGCAGACGGAGCGTGTCCGGCGCGCCGGCGTCGAGCGCGACGTGCCCGCTGTCGCGCGCGACCACGCGTCCGTGCGGATCGACGAGCGAAACGACGAGCGTGCCCGTGCCGTGCTCGTGCCGCGGATTGGCGAGGTCGGTGACGACCGTCGTGGTCGCCGAATCGCGGGAGACCGCCGGGGTGGTGATGCCGACGTGTGCGATCGAGACGTTCGGCCGGATCGAGAGCCAGACGTCGCGGGTCAGGCCGCCGTAGATGATGAAGTCCGACTTGTCCGACGGGATGAGGTCGGGATCGTCGGTGTTGTCGACGCGCACGTCGATGCGGTCGCGTCCATCGCGGCGGACGAACGGCGTGATGTCGACATCGAAGCCGACGTAGCCGCCGACGTGCCCGCCGGCGCGGCGGCCGTTCACGTATATATCCGCGACGGTATTAGCATCCTCGAAATGGAGCAGGTACCGCGCGTTGGCCGGCGCATGGCGCAGGTCGAGCGTGCGGCGGTACCACGAGGCATCGCGGCGATAGCCGGGCACGGGGTCCACGGGATCGAAGCGGTTCCACGTGTGCGGCAGGCTGATGTGCTGCCAGGCCGATGGGGCGACCGTATCGAGGTCGGCGGCCGTGGCGAGCGGTCGCTCGAGGTAGAGCCAGCCCGCGTCGATGTTGGTGTCGGTTCGGACGACTGTCTGGCCGGGGGCCGCGGTCGCGGCGGCGAGCAGGATCGCTGCCGCTAAGACATTGACGCAGAACAAGATAAACAGCGTCGACGCTCGGCGCGCCGACCGGGGATCATCGGAGGGCATAGGGGGACTCTAGCGCGGTGCGGCAGCGTTGCACAGGTGGCGGACCAATTTAGATCTTTGAAGGAACAAAATAGAGACGCGGACGTGGGCGGACGTTGCAGACGAGGCGCGGAGAACAACCAAATTTGGTTGTCGTCCGCGCCTCGTTCGCATCATCCGCTCGAGTTCGCGTCTCTACTTCAATCCAACCCGCTTCGGCGACACGGTTCCGAGCGGGCGGCTACCGCCGGTCCTTCAGGAACGGGTACTTCGCCCGCAGCTCGCGCGTACGCGCCGCGTCGACCGTCACGAGCCGAGTGGAACCGGCGAGAGCGGTCGGCAAGCGATCGCCCCAGGGATCGAAGCCGGTGGAGCCGCCGACGTACGACAACCCGTTCGCCGTGCCGACGCGATTGACGGCGACCACGTAACACTGGTTTTCGATCGCGCGGGCGCGGAGCAGTGCGTCCCAGTGCTCCTGACGGCTGGCCGGCCAGTTGGCGATGAGGATCATCGCGTCGACGTCGCGCGCGATGGCGCCGAACACTTCCGGGAAGCGCAGCTCGTAGCAGATGAAGAGCCCGATGCGCACGTCGCCGATCGCGATCACCGTCGACTGGTCGCCGGGCGCGTAGCTCTTGTGCTCGTCGCCGTAGGCGAACAGGCGCTGCTTGCGATGCATGGCGACGACGTCGCCCGCGGGATCGATCGCGAGCGCGGCGTTCACGGCGCACGTGGGATCCTCTTCCGCCCGGAGCGCAACACCGGCGATCAGCCAGACGTCGTGCTTGTGCGCCATCTCGCGCAGCGCACGCACGTCGCCCGAGTCGACGGGCACGGCCTGCTCGCGGTCCATGGTGAAGCCCGTGGTCGTCATCTCCGGAAGGACGACGACCTGCGCACCGACGGAGGCGTCACGCGATACGATCCGATCCGCGGCGGCCAGCGAGTGCTTGGGATCCTGCCAGCCGATGTCGTACTCGCCCAACGCGATGGTGAGTCTCGTGTCCGTCATATTCTCGTTTCTCCGGTGAGCGCGGCACGGAGCTGGGCGGCGCCGCTGCGCACCATGTCGGTCGAGCAACTGAAGGCGAACCGGACGGCGTCGGCGCAGTGCACGCCGAAGGCGTCGCCCGGCGCGCTGCCGATTCCCGCACCCGCGAGCCGCTCCGACAGCTCGTCGGCGCCCGTGACGCCGAGCTTCCGATAGAGCGACGGATCAAGCTCCGCCCACATGTAAAACGCGCCATGCGGATTGAACGGACGCACGCCCGGAATCCCCGACAGCGCGTCGAACAGGAGCGTGCGGCGCACGGCGTACTCGGCGCGCATCGCGGGCAGGTGGTCCTGCGGGCCCGTGACGGCGGCGAGCGCGCCCCACTGGGCGAGTGAATTGACGCCATTGATCGTGCAGCGAAGCAGCTTCTGCACGCGCTCCTGGAGCAGCGGCGACTTGGTGACCAGATCGCCGGTGCGGAGCCCCGGCATCGCATGACTCTTCGAGAATGAGAAAACGCGGATTACCCGCGGCGCCCAGTCGCCGGCGAGCGACGCGATGGAGTGGTGGACGTACGGCTCGTACAGCACGTCCTCGTACGCTTCGTCGGACACGATCCACAGGTCGTGCTCGCGCGCGATGTCGACGATCGCCTCGAGCGTCTCGCGCGGGGCGACGGCCCCGGTGGGGTTGTGCGGCGAGTTCACGAAGATCGCGCGGGTGCGCGGCGTGACGGCGGCGGCGATGGCCTCCGGGTCGTACGCGTAGTCGTGCGCGGCATCGACGACCACGCGCACCGGCACCGCGCCGGCGAGTCGGATGTTTTCCGCCACCTCGGTCCACATCGGGTCGGGGATGATCACTTCCTCGCCCTCCGAGAGCAGCGACCCGAACGTGACGTAGAGCGCGTGCATGGCGCCGTTGGTCAGGAAGACGTCCGTCGGCTCGACGTCCGGGATGCCGTTCTTCGTGCGCAGCTTCTCGGCGAGCGCCGTGCGCAGCTCCGGGATGCCGTCGTTCGGGACGTAGTGCGTCTTCCCCGCCGCGCCGGCGGCGGCGATCGCGTCCAGCACGTGCGGCGGCACCGAGAAGCTCGGGTCGCCGGACTCGAACCGAATCACCTTCGCACCGCCGGCCTGCGCCTTGAGGAGCTTCTCGCGGATCTGGACGATCTTGCCGAACGAGATGGTGTCGAGCTTGTTGGCGGACAGGGCGTCGATGTCGGTCGGTGTGGCGGTCATGGTTCCCCGGGAGAGGCGAAGGGCAGCGTCGGGCCGACGCTAGGCGAGGACGAGAGACACGAGCTGGTCGAACGAGTCGAGGACGACATCGGCGTGCTGCACCACGGGGGCGCGGCGCGCGAATCCGGTGTACGCGGCGAAACGATCGACGGCATCGCGCGCGGCCAGATCGGTCGCCCCGTCGCCGACCATCAGCAGCGGTCGGTCGACGTCGAGCGCGGCGATCACATCGCGCTTGCCGTGAGATGTCGTGAGTGGGGAATGCTCGTCGAATCCAATGTACGTCCCGAGCGCGTCGAAGCGAATATCCACCGCGTGAAGATCCTGCGGATCGACGTTCAGTTCGAGCGCGAGGCGGAGCAGCGCGGGCCGGAGCCCGCTGCTCACCAGGACCACGTGCACGCCCGCCCGACGCAGTTCCGCGAGCGCTTCGACGGCGCCCGGCGCGATCGCCTCGATGTAGGCCCGAGCGAGCGCGTCGACGTCGTCGCGGCGCGGACGGATGGCGGCGAGCCGCCGGCCGTACACCTCCTCGAGCGGAATCGTCCCGCGCATGGCGTCGTCGGTCAGACCGGCGATCTCGCGCGCGACGTCCTCGCCGCGGCGGCGCGCCAGCCAGTCGATCCCCTCCACCCCGGCAATCGTCGAATCGACGTCGAGCACCACCGTGGCGAACGCGGGCGACCGGCCGCTCACAGGACGTTCCCCGGGGCGAACAAGCCCAGGGGATCGAGTGCGCGCTTCAGGCCGAGCATCAGCTCGATCTGGGCGGGCGTGAGCTGCGCCCGCAGCCATGGGCGCTTCAGCTTCCCCAGGCCGTGTTCCGCCGCGGCCGTCCCGCCCAGCCGGAGCACCGCTCGGATCGTCTCGTCGATCACCCCATTGATCCGCCATAATTCCTCCGCATCCGCGGCGATGAAGTTCTGGTGAGGATGGCCGTTGCCGGCGTGGCCGTACGTGATCGGCGGCTCGATCTTCTGGCCGTCGGCCGCGCGGTGCGCCGCCTCGAGCGCCTCGGCGAGCCGGCGATACGGCACCGCCCAATCGGTCGACACCTTTCGACCGCCGAAAGGACGACGCTGCGCGCCGCGCTCGTTCATGTACGCCGGCACCGCGTGCCGGAATTTCCGCGCCGCGCGCAGTGCGGCCGCGTCCTCGAACACCTCGATGTCGTCGGCACGCGCGTCGAACGCCTGCGCGCTCGCGAGCCACCGGTCGAGCGATTCGGCAACCAGCTCGTCCGCGTCGAGGGCCTGCTCGAGATACACCAGCGCGGCCGCGCCGTTCATCCAGCGCGGACTGCCCACGTCCGCGCGCGCGATCGCCAGCGAGCCGGCATCGAAGAGCTCGAGGCACTGCGGGCGTGTCAGCGAATCCCCGTCCGCGTGCTCACGCGCGTGAACGATGAAGCGCAGCGCCGATGCCTCGTCGGGGAACGGCACGGCAAGACCGAGCTCGTGCTCCGGGAGTGCAACGAGCGACAGCTCCGCCTCGACGATGATGCCGAGCGTGCCCTCGCTCCCCACGATCCAGTCCACGGGATCCTGCGCCGCGTAGTAGCCGACCGTGTTCTTCTCGAGCCCGGGACGCCGCAGCTCCATCAGGTTCCCTTCCCCGTTCACGACGCGCACCGCACGCACATGTGCGCGCGTGGGCCCGTAGCGCAGCGATCGCGCGCCGGACGCATTGCACGCAATGGCGCCGCCGATCGTCGCGTCGTGTTCGCTCGTGGGATCCGGCGCGAACCGAAGCCCGAGCGGCGCGAGCTCGGCGTTGAGCGCGCCGACGGTCACGGCCGGCTGCACCCGCGCGATGCGCTCGACCGTGTCGACGTCGATGATGCGCGACATGGCGCGCATGGAGAGCAGCACGCCGGCATCGGTGATCGAGGCGCCCGTCGTGCTCGTCTGCGAGCCGGCGGCGGTGATCGGCGTGCGATCGGCGATCGCCGCGCGCACGAGGTCGATCACGTCCTCGCCCGCATTCGGGCGCGCGACCGCGTCCGGCACCAGCTCGAGGCCCGACACGTCGCGCGCGTACGCGCGCCGCACGTCGAGGTCGCGGCTCAGCTCCATGTCTCCGACTCACCGTCTCCGCAGTCCACCACCGTCGCGGTGCGAACATCGTGCACGCCGAGCAGCTCGCGGCGTACCGATTCCGTCACGGCGCCGTCGACCGAGATCGCCGCGAGCGCCTCGCCGCCGGCGCGCAGCCGCGCCTGGTGATACTCGGCGATGTTGAGCCCCGCGTTGCCGAGCACGGTGCCGACGCGGCCGATCACGCCGGGGACGTCGGCGTTGGTGAGCACGATGAGCGTGCGCCGCGGCGTCACGTCGACCTTGAAGTCGCCGATGCG
>DASZUN010000164.1:0-9264 GCA_035547615.1 Gemmatimonadaceae bacterium
CGACCACGCGCGCAACGACGGCAGATCCCTCGCTGCGCTCGGGATGACCGGGGACTGGCTCGCGTGCCGGCACCGCCTCGTTGTACGCCGTCCAATGCGCCAGGTACGCCAGCGCGAAGCATGCGAGCCAGATGCCGACGCCCGTCGCCTCGTGCAGCGACCGCAAGACCGGCGGCAGATGCAGCAGGATCATCGACGACGCGACGACGAGCTGCAGGATCACCATCCCGAACGCGATGTACGTCGCGCGCACCACGACGGGCGCTTCCTCGTCGCGGCGCTTGCGCACCATCATCACCATGCCCAGCAGGTGCAGCACGAGCAGCACCGCCGCCGTGCGATGCGTCATCTGCACGTACGTCGCCGTGGTCGACGTCCCCGGCGCCGGCCGGCACATCGGCACCGTCGTGCAGCCGATCGATCCGTCGGGGATCTTGGCCGTCACGCCGCCGAGCGCCACCGCGAAGATCGCGAGTCCCGCCGCCGCGCGCGCCGAACGCCGTGCGCGGTGCGTGCCGCGCTGCGTCCGCGCGCTCGCGCCGCCGAGAATGCCGGCGCGAATCGCCGTCGCCGTCACCATGGCGAGGAGCGTCATCGCCACGAGCCAGTGCGCGACCGTCGCCCACCACGCGTTGCCCATCTTCACCGTCACGCCGCCGAGGATCGCCGCCGTGAACACCGCCGCGACCGCGCCGAACGCCGAGCGCATCGGGCCGCCGCGACCGGCCACGCCCGGCTCGCGCCGCTTGAGCCACGCGGCGGTGGCCAGCGAGAGCACCGTGAGCGTGAGGATCGACGCGAGATAGCGGTGGCTCACTTCGATGATGAGATCCGGGCGGCTGAGTGGCGGGAACCAGTAGCCGTAGCACTTGGGCCAGTTCTCGCCGCATCCGAGTCCGGATCCGGAGATGCGCACGATCGCGCCGAACACGAGATGCAGGCAGGCGACGACGAGCGCCGCGACCGACAGGCGGCGAACGGTCCTCATCGGACCGCGCTCGCCACGCCGACGCTGCTGACCACGAGTGGATGCATGGCGCGCCAGGTGAAGAAGAACACCGCGGCGAGCGCGAGGCCCGGCAGCACGGCCCAGAAGATCTCGATCGCCCGCTGCGCCGTGGAACCGGCGGCCTGGCCGCGGAGCGCGGCCCGCGTGGGCGAAACGACTATCGAGTGCAGGATCGCCAATTGGGCGACCGCACAACTCGCGACGGCGATCCAGAAGATCGCGTCAGCGACGGATACAGGCATCGGAAATCGATTTGGTCGGGGAACAATGAAAGGTGATTGGTGAGCACGGCATGGGCAAGCGAGAGGGGCTGTTGGTCCGTGGTCTGTAGTCCGTCGTCCGCCGACCACCGACCACCGACCACCGACCACCGACCACCGACCACAGACCACAGACCACGGACCGCTCAGAACGCCGCCGCCGACTCGTCCCCGATCTTCTGGCCGTTGCGGTACGTGTTCGGGCAGAGCGGATGCGCGTAGATCGACGGGCCGTCGGCCTTCGCGTACTGGATGTCGTCCACCGCCTGACCCTTGGACGGGTCCATGCCCGCGTAATGACGCACCCGCTTCGCGATCTCGTGGTCCGCGCACGGCGTGTCGCCGCTGAGGCCGAGTCCGCCGACGACGTGGCCGTTCTTGTACAGCGGCAGCCCGCCGCCGAAGGCGATCGCACCGCCGCACACGCGCACCGGGCTGTTCGGATCCAGGCACGCGGGATTGAACGGCGCCGGCTGCGCCACGCCCCACAGCGAATGCCCCGGCTGCGTGAGCGTGTACAGCCGTGCGGTCGACATCGGCGCCGTATCGGTCGAGAAGCCGTTCGCGGTGTTCGCCTTGGCCATCGCGATCGTGCGGCTCCCCGGCCAGTAGCCGCCCGCCGAATCGCTCGGCGGCACGACGGCGCAGATCTGTCCCTTCCGATTCACGACGGCGGCCCACTCCGCGCGCCCGTGAAAGAGCCCGCCCGCTTCTCCCGAATCCGGCGCCGCCTTCACGTACTTCGCGAGATCGCTCGCGCTCGGCACGCCGGAGCAGTCGGGACCGGTGACGTTGCGCGGGGATTCCGCGCTGGTGGTATCGCTCGTCCCCGCGGGATTCGGCGACGAGTTGCACGCGGCGATGCCGACGACGGCGGTCGCCACGAGGAGTGCCAGCCGGTGCATGCCCTCTCCGTTTATGGATTTCTAATGACGATGCCCGGCCCGGCTGTTTGCATCGGCCATGCCGACGCGCTCGAACTCGCCTCGAATCCGCTCAGGGGGCGCGGAGCACGGTGCCCGAGCGCGTCCCCTCGTGCCCATTCATCTCGCGCGTCGACGCGGGGAGATGCCGCACGAACCAGTCGCGCGCGCGCTCGGCGACGGACTCGAGCGTCCCCGGCTCCTCGAACAGGTGCGTGGCGCCGGGGACGATGTCGAGCCGCACCGTGGCGCGCATGTGATCGCGCGCCCGCTCGTTGAGATCGATCACGACCTCGTCGCGGCCGCCGACGACGAGCAGCGTGGGCGCTTCGACGTTCGGCAGCGCGTCCCCGGCGAGATCGGGGCGGCCGCCGCGCGACACCACGGCGCGTACGCGCGTCGGGCGCTCCGCGGCGGCCACCAGCGCGGCGCCACCGCCCGTGCTCGCGCCGAACAGCCCGACGGCCAGGTTGGCGGTGTCGTCGTTGTCGGCCAGCCAGTCGATCGCCGCAACCAGCCGGCGACCGAGCATCTGGATGTCGAAGCGCAGCTCGCGCGTGATGTCGTCGACCCGCTCCTCGGCGGGCGAGAGGAGATCGAGCAGCAGCGTCGCGAGTCCCGCGTCGCGCAGCACGCGCGCGACGTATCGATTGCGCGGACTGAAGCGGCTGCTCCCGCTGCCGTGTGCGAAGAGCACGATGCCGAGCGCGTGCTCCGGAATCCCGAGTGTTCCCTCGAGCGACACGCCGTCGGCGGTGAGCGACACGGTGCGTTCGAGCTGGTCTTCGCCGTAGGGCAACCGATCCTGGTTCATCGATCTCCTCCGTCTATCGAGGCAATGTGCTCATGCGGCCCGCGCGCGCAACAGGAGAGTCTGCACTTCCGCGTCCGATGTTTGTGCGAAGTCGTGGTACCAGAGGCCCACGGCCTCGAACGGATCGGGCGTCATCGCGCACACGACGTCGTCGGCCACGGTCTCCAGGCGCCGACAGGTCTCGCCCGCCGCGACCGGCACCGCGACGACGACGCGCGCCGGCCCTTCGCGGCGCAGCGCCTCGACGGCGGCGCGCATCGTCGCGCCCGTCGCGAGCCCGTCGTCGACGAGGATCACCGTCTTGCCGGTCAGGTCGGGAAACGGCCGATCGCCACGGTATTCCTGCTCGCGACGGCGCAGCTCGGCTTCCTCGACGCGCGTGACGCGATCGATCTGCTCGCGCGTGATGCCGGAGAGGCGTACGACGTCGTCGTTGAGCACCACGGCGCCGCCGCTCGCGATCGCGCCGACGGCGAGCTCCTCCTGCCATGGCAGCCCCAGCTTGCGCACGACGAACACGTCCAGCGGGACGTCGAGCGCCTGCGCGACCTCGAAGCCCACGGGCACCCCGCCGCGCGGCAGCGCGAGCACGATCACGTCGCGATGTCCGGCGTATTTCTCGAGGTAGGTCGCGAGGCGGCGTCCCGCGTCGGCGCGATCGGCGTATCGAGGCTGGATCGTTCGTTCGGTTCTCACGCGAGCACGCGCGGCGAGCCGCGTGCCACCACGTTCGGGAATCGTCGCCGTCCTTCCGGGCGACGCATGCGACGCGCTACCATTGGCGGCATGGATGAGTCTCCCACCTCCCGGTCGTCACTGCCGCGCGAGCTCGGCCTCTGGAGCGCGGTCGCCGTCGTCATCGGCTCCACCATCGGCTCAGGCATCTTCCGCACACCCGCCGGCGTGGCGAATCGACTGCCCGGCCCCGCCGCGCTGAGCGCGGTGTGGGTGGCAGGTGGCCTGCTCGCGCTCTGCGGCGCGCTGACGCTCGCCGAGGTGGCCGGCGCCTTCCCGGATACCGGGGGCATCTTCGTCTTCATCCAGCGGGCCTGGGGGCGACTCCCCGCGTTCCTCTTCGGCTGGTCCGAGCTCACGCTCATCCGCGCGGCATCGCTCGGCGCGATCTCGACGACGTTCGCCGAATACCTGATGCGCGTGCTCGGACTCGATCCCAGCGTCGCGCCGAACGACACGTACGTCCACTACATCGCCGCCGTGGCCATCGCGTTGACGGCGACGTTCAACTACGTGGGCATGAAGACCGGATCGCTCGTGCAGAACATCACGACGATCGCGAAGTACTTCGGGCTGCTCTTCATCATCGTCCTGGCGCTCGCGATCGGCCTTCCGCGCACGGGCGGACACTTCACGCCGGTCTCGCCGCCCGGCAGCTTCTCGATGGCGCCGTTCGGCCTCGCGCTCGTCTCGGTGCTGTGGGCGTACGACGGCTGGGCGGACCTGACGTTCGTCGCCGGCGAGGTGAAGGACCCGCGGCGCAACCTGCCGCGCGCGCTGATCATCGGCTCGGTGGCGGTGATCGTGATCTACCTGCTCGCGAACATCGGCTATCTCTCGGTGATGTCGGTGGACGAGGTGCGCAACTCGCCGCTGGTCGCGGCGGACGTCGCGGCGCGGCTCGTCGGATCCGCCGGCGTGGCGTTCGTCTCGATCACCGTGATGCTGTCGACGTTCGGCACGCTCAACGGCACCCTGCTCACGTCGCCGCGCGTGTTCTTCGCGATGGCCGACGAGGGGCTCCTGTTCAAGAAGCTCGCGGCGGTACACCCGAAGTATCAGACGCCGTACGTGTCGATCGTGCTCGTGGCGGCGCTCGGCGTGGTATTCGTGCTGCTCCGCACGTTCGAGCAGCTCGCGGACACGTTCGTCACGGCCATCCTGCCGTTCTATCTCCTGGGCGTGGCGTCGATCTTCGTGTTCCGCGCGCGCCGCACGGCGGAATACAACCCGCCGTTCCGCACGCCGCTGTACCCGATCACGCCGGTGCTCTTCGTGCTCGCGACGTTGTATCTGCTGGTGAACGCGCTGATCGATCCGAGCAGCCGCTGGGCGACGATGGCGGTCTTCGGCGTGATCCTGGTGGGGATCCCGGTCTATTACGGGACCGTCGGGCGGCCGTCGCGTCGGGCGGGGACGGCTCCGCTGCCGGGCCGGACTCCGTAGGCCGCGGAATACGCCGTGACGCGAGAACTGCAACAGCCCAACGGCAACAGAGGGGAGCTGCAAATCAGCGGAACAGGGCCGAAACTGAACGAAAGCAGCAACGCCGTGTCGTCTTCGTTCGATCCGGCGGTTCTTCGTTGAATTGTAGTTCCAGCTTTTGAATTATTGTACTGTCAAGGACAGGCTGCGGTGCGCGAGCACGGGCGGCGCCATCCCGCTCCCTCGCTGTGTTCCGCGGCTCAGAAGATCTTGAGGTTGATGTACTTCCGCGGATTCGCCTTGATGTCGGCCATCAGCGAGTCCGCCTGCTGCAGCAGCCGGCGCATGTCGGTGTAGAGCAGCGAATCCGACATCAGCTTGCCGACCGTGCCGTTGCCGCGCTGCGCCTGCGCCAGCAGCCCGCGGATCTGCGCGTTCGTCGAATCCAGATTCGCCGAGAGCCGCGCCGCGTTCTCGCTCGTCTGGCGCAGGTTCGCCACCGTCGCCGAGATCTGCGCCGAGTCGAGCGAGTTGCTGATGTGGCCCGCCGCGTCGCGGAACGCGGCCATCGTCTGCGTCAAATTCCGATTCTGCTCCGCGACCACCGCCTGCAACTGCGCCGAGAGCAGCGCGGTGTTCGTCAGCGTCTTGTTGATCTGCTTGAGCGTGCCCGCCTGCACGACCTCCGATTGCATCGCGCTGAGCAGCACCGACACCTGCGTGCCGATCGAATCCACGCGATCCATGATCTGCGTGACGTCCGCGCTCGGCGGCCCCGGGGGCACCGTGTCGCCCGGCGCGTAGTTCGCGGCGGGCACGGGAATCGGCGGCGTGAGGCCCACCGCCACGTCGCCGAAGATGCCGACCGCCTTCACCGTCGCCGTGGAGCCCTTGGGGATCGTGTACTGATCGTCGATCCGCAGCATCACGTCGAGATAGCCGTCGCGGCGCAGCGTGACGTCGCCCACGTAGCCCACGCTCACGCCGGCGAGCAGCACGGGCTGCCCCTGCTTGAGATTCTGCCCCCACGCGAAGCGCGTGTAGAGCGGATAGCCGGATTTGAGACCGCCGCGCGCGAGCCAGAGCGTCCCGAGGATCAGGACGACGATGGCGACCGTGATGAGGATTCCGACGCTGACTTCGTTGCGACGTTTCATGTTTGGAGCAGCGGACCCAGGACGCCCGCGGTCACGGCGTCGAGCACGAGAATCGTCACGGAGGTGATGACGACCGCGCGCGCGGTCGAGCGGCCAACTCCCTCCGCACCGGCCTCGGTAATGTAACCCTCATAGGCGCACATGAAAGCGATGGCCATGCCGAACATCGTCGCCTTGAGGAGACTGTACACCACCTGGAAGGTGCCGAAGCCGAGGCGCAGGCCCGTGATGAAGTCCTGTGACGACACGTCCGTCAGCTTCACCGACACGAAGAACGCGCTGAGCAGCCCCACGCCGTCGGCGAGAATGACGAGCGTCGGCAGCATCACCGTCGCGGCGAGCAGCCGCGGCACGATGAGGAACGCCACGGGATCGTACGCCAGCGTCTCGAGCGCGTCGATCTGCTCCGTCACGCGCATCGTGCCGATCTCCGCCGTCATGCGGCCGCCCACGCGGCCCGTGAGCACGAGGCCCGTGAGCAGCGGTCCCAGCTCGAGCACGACCATCAACCGGCTCGCGAGCCCGATGATCGACAGCTCCACGCCGGGGAAGAGCTGGTAGCGCGTCTGGATCGCGATCACGCCGCCGATGAACGCGGCCACGATCACGGTGAGCGGCACCGAGTCCACGCCGATGTTCTTCATCTGCCGGATCGTTTCCGGCACGTACGTCGCCGGATCGCCGAGCCCGCGCAGGATGTCGCGCACGAAGAACCCGCGCAGGCCGATGTCGCGGAAGATCCCGACCCAGAAGCGCGTGATCCGCCGGAAGAACCGGATCGTGCCGCGCTGGACGACCGGGTACTGCTCCGTTTCGCGCGAAACGGTGCTAGGCGAGGTCACGTGCGTACGCGAACAAGAAGAATCAGTCCGATGAAGGCGAAGAGAATGCCCGGGATCCACGCCGCGAAATCGGGCGGGATGACGCCCTTGCCGCCGATGGCGCGCGTGAGCTGGATGAGCAGCAGAAAGATCATCGTGGTGGCAAGGCTCACGGCCACGCCGTACGCCGAGCCGCCGCGCTGCGTGCTCGTCGCAAGCGGCGCGCCGAAGAGCGCGATGATGATGCACGTCGCCGGGACGGCCAGCTTGAGCGCCCGCTCCACGCGCGAGAGGTTGGCGTCGCTGCCCGAGCGCTCCGTCGCCTGGATGACACGCGTGAGCTCGGCGTAGCGCATGTTGTGCGGGTCCGGCGGCTTGAGCATCATCTCGGCCGGCTGCTCGGTGAAGTGCTTGTCCCGCGCGGCGGCGTACGAGATCTCGAAGCTCGGGCCCGAGTCGATGACCACGTGCATCACGCCGGCGCCGAGGCGCCACTTGCCGGTGCGCGCGTCGTACTTCGCCGTGTCCGCGGTCATGATGTACGTCGGATACGTCGGCCCCTTGCCTTTGCGCTCGATCTGCAGGCTCCGCATCATGCCGGTGTCCACGCGGAGCTCGTACGCCTTGTACACGCGGCCGTACTCGGCGGCGAACGCGAAGGTGTAGCGCGCGTTGCCCTGCTGCGCCTTGTCTTCCTGGAGCAGCTCGCTCCGGTGCTGGTTCGTGATCGGCACCACCTCGCCGAGGCCGAGGTCGAGCCCGCAGGCGAGCAGCGCGCCGAGGAGAATCGGGGAGACCAGGCGATAAAAACTTATCCCCGACGCCTTGGCCGCCGTCACCTCGGAATGCCGCGTCAGCGCGCCGATCGAGAACACCGTCGCGAACAGGACCGCCGCGGGCAGCACCATGAACATCGAATCCGGAATCCAGAACAGATAGCTCAGCGCGATGTCGCGAACGCTGATGTGCCGGTTCAGGTACTGGTCGACGTGGTCCGTGAGATCGATGACGATCAGCAGGAACGGGAAGCCGAGCGCCGTGACGATGAAGATCTTCCAGAACTCGGCGAAGACGTAGCGGTCGAGCGCCCGCGTGATGTGGCGTCTCATGCGCGAGCCTCCGTCGCGGCGCGCCGGCGCTGCCGCCAGTCGCGCAGATTCTCCAGCAGCTCGGCGAACGTGCCGCCGCGCCCGGTCACGCCCTCGCGGCCCATGCGCGTCATGAGGATGATGCCGACGATCAGGAAGATGATGTTGTCGGCCCACATCGCCCAGAACGGCGTGATGATGCTCTTGTTCGCCAGCGACTCGCCGCCGATCAGGCCCACGTAATAGACCGCGAAGACGAAGAAGCTCACGCCGATCACGACGCCCACGCCGCCGCGCGGGAAGCGCAGCGCGATCGGCGCGCCGACGAGCACGAACACGATGCAGGCCGCGGCGAGCGAGAACTTCTTCTGGATCTCCACGTCGTACCGGTTCCGCCGGTGCCGCGCTTCGTCGATCCGGAACTTGGCGTCCGTGATCTCCGACTGCGGGCTGATCCCGGCGCTCGGCGCGAGCGTGGCGCTCGCCGGCGGCGGCCCCACGGCCGCCGGCGTCGGCGTGATCGGGGCCTGAGCCGCGGCGTTCGGTGCTGGCGTCTGCGGCGTCGGCGCGGGGGCCTGCGGCTTCGCCGGTCCGCTGCCCGGGATGTAGGCGTTGGCCGGCACGTTGTTCATCGGAACTTTCTGATACGCGCCGTTGATGATCACGAAGATCGACCCCGGCTTCTGCGGCGGCACCGCGGGGACCTTCGCCGCCGGTTGCTGCGCCGCCTTCTTCTTGCTCGTGTCCTGCTGCTGGGCGAAGTGCGGCACTTCCGCCGCGTCGGCCGCGGGCACGTGGAACAGGTTCGTCAGCATGCGGCAGTACAGCGCGCCGATGCCGCCGGCCGCCTTGGGCTTGGTGTCCGGCGGCGGCGGTGGTCCGACCTTGAGCCCGCGCTCCGTCTTCGCGCGATAGTCCGCGCGCAGGCTGTCGACGCGCGCGCGGTAGAGCGACGCCACCGCCGCGTCGAGCTCGTGCTGCATCTCGCAGATCGACATCTCGCGCTCGCCCTTGGACGTCGTGTCCGCGTTC
>DASZUN010000165.1:0-6648 GCA_035547615.1 Gemmatimonadaceae bacterium
CCATCACCGCGGGCGGCGCCGGATCCGGCGCGACGGGCGCCGGCGCCGAGCTCTCGGCGAGGAGCAGCAGCTGCGCGTCCGTGAACGCATCGAGCTCCGCGAGCGCCGCGGTGCGCGCGTCCTGGAGGGTGTGCACGTCCCGCCGGATCCGGACGGTGATGAACCGGTTCGGCCGCCCCGGGAAGCACAGCGTCATCCGCGCTGGGGTGAGCGACACGTCGACGTCGAACAGGATCGGGCGCACGTGTCTAAGCCGCCGCTGCGAATCGGAGCACGATGAAGTACAACACCCCGAGCAACAGCCCGACGAGGACGCTCCAGAGCATGAAGGCAAGAGGGAGCTTGTACAGCGTACTCCGCAAGCGTTCTTCTCGCGCGATCGCGAGCTGCTCCTGGCGCGCGAGTAGTTCCTCCAGGAACGCGCGGTCGACCGCGCCGCCCGATGGCTTTGCCCACGGTTGGTTGTGGTCTGCTTGCGTCACGTCCGGCATCCGACCTCCGTTCACGGCGAACTGCGCGAGAATCGATACACACCGAAATCGACGTCGTCGCCGACACGGCGCAAGACGCCGCGGCTGCCATCCGGGAGCGTCGCGCCGACGACGACCGCACTGTCACCCTGGACTTGAATCTGATACGAGTCGTTGATCAGGTCGAGCGTATCGCGGGGGCTCGTTGGTGTTCCATAGCTTGCGCGAACGCGAATGTTCACGGAATCCGCCGGCGACCCGAGGAACGTCAACGCTCCGCCGAGGATCCAGGTATAGCGCCCGGTTCCATCGGGAACTGAATCCGGCAACGCGCGCGGACTGCCAGTCGCTCCGACGATCTCGGTCATCGTGTACTGGCCCGAGAACGCAGTACTGCGCAACGGGGCCGCGCTGTCGGCCGACGAGCATGCCGCAAGCACGGCGACCAAACCTACAATTCCAACTTTCACGATCGATGTCCTTTCTTGACGCCGCTGCCGCGGCTTGCCTCCGCCATCCGCTCGCTCAGCCGCTTCGCATAGGCGAGTTGTCGATCGAGGTGCTTCACCCGGTACGCCCGAATTTCCCGCCGATCGCTGAACACGTATGCTCGCCGCTCGCCGCCGGCGTTCACGAAGAGTCGCACGCGAATGTCCCGTGACATGAAATCACGCTCCCGAATCCAGAGGCGCCGGTCGCCGCGGTGCTCGAGGCGATAGTTGTAGATCCACCAGTGCCGGCCGGCGATATCTGTGAAGCGCGTCGCGCCGCGTGACTCGTCGAAGTACTTGATGCGCTGCAGGTCTTCGCTCGCGACGGTCGGCGTGCGGAAGATCGTGACGCGCGCGCGGCGGCGCGTGCGCCGGTAGAACGCCAACTCGTCCTCGTACGCGAGCTGCAGCAGCTTGTTGTCGGCGGCCGGCGGGCGATACTGCGGCGCCGGTTCGGGCATCTCGATCTCGAGCTGCGCCGGTCGGCGCTCGAGGAATTCCCGCGCGGTCATCTTCGCGACGAAGGCGGCGACCTCCGGCGTTTCCGGCGTCGCGGTCGGCCCGAGCACGAGCAACAGTGCGAACAGTGTGGCTTCGTCCTCACGCGGATCGCCGGCGCGGCAGGGTGAGATGTTGCGCTCGAACTCGCCGTGCATCGGGAAGTGCAGGCGGAGATGCCCGTACTCGTGCAGCGCCCACTTCCACGCGACGCGTGGGGACAGGTCGGAGCGCAGCGTGATCACCGCGTCCCCGTCGAACTTGCTCGACCGCGCCTTGCGCCGGATCCGGCCGCGGCGCACCTCGATGCCTTCGCGCGCGAGCACGCGCCAGACCGTGCGGGGCGTCGCCGGGCGCGCGAACTCCGCATGCTGCTCTCGGACGGCGTCCACCGCGGCAATGACGTTCAGCACGCGGCGCTGAACGGATCGCCGCACTACTTCGCGCCTCGCTTCTTCAGGAGCGCGAGCCGGCGCTTCAGCCGCCCACGCAGCTCGTCGATCAGGTCCTCGTAGTCCGCGAGCTGCTCGTCGGCGGTCATCGCGCGATCGCTGTGGCCACCGGCGTACATCTCGAGGAGCTCCGGATCGCGGAGGCGCGCGCGGGCGTAGCGGCGGAAATCCGCGTCGACGTCGGCCTGGACCATCGCTCGTTCGAAGTCGAGGGCGAGCAGCTCAAGGCGCCGGGGCAGCTCCGCCTCGGCGGGGGGCGTCGCGTTCCCGGCCGGCACACGCGAGCCCTCGTGGCCGCGCGAGCTCGGGCCGTACCGCAGGTAGCTCACGCTGACCGCGACGCCGCGCTCGTTCAGCAGGCGGACGACCGCCTCAAGCTGCCGCTCCTCTGGCTGCTGGGCATCCGTACGCCAACGGCTCACGGTCACGGCGTGCACGCCGGCCGCTGCGGCGACTTCAGGGTTCTTCAGTTTCGCCCGCTTCATCGCCTGGGTCAGGCGGTCGCCGAGCGTGTCTTCCGCGGACGTGGGGGAGGGTGCCACGTGAAACATTAGCGGCAAAAGTTGCCGGCGTTGACAAAATTAGCGTTCAGCGCTAATCTTTGGGCCGAGTATTCAGCTAAGGACTTCACACGATGCCCATGACACGCAGGGAGCGCAAGGCGGCGCTCGTCAACGCTGGCGTCACGCAGGCCGACATCGCCCGCGCAACGAAGCTCTCGCAGGCGTTCGTCTCGGACGTCATCGCCGGGTTCCGACGGAGCGACGTCGTCGAGACGCTCGTCGCCCGCGCGATCGGCAAGCCCGTCGACGAGGTCTTCGAGCCCCGCGGCGGCAGCGCCGTGGCGGTCGGCTAGTCGGGCGAGGACGCGCGGGATGATCACGCACACTCGAATGAGCATGCTCGCAAGCTCAACCGCGCCGGAGGCGCCGATGTACCAGTCCGGACCGCACACCTTGGTCGTCGGCCGAACAGATCCCGACGCGTTCGTGCGCGACCTCCAGCAGGTCGCGCGCAACCTCCTCGTCTCGGTGCTCGGGATGAGCAATGGCGAGCGGCAGTTCCTGCACGACGTGGCGCGCGGGGAAGGGCGCTACCAGATGAAGGCGCTGCAGCGGCTCGTCGCGCTCTCGCGCCGGAGTCTCCGCCCCGAGCACCGCGAAGCGCTGGCCGAGGTGGTGCGCCGCGAGTCGCTGGTCGACGTCGAGAGTGTGCGGGACATCGCGCTGGCGTTCGACCTCGAGACAACGGCCCAGGCCGCGGCCGATCCCGCGCAGCGGCAGTTCGAGCGGTTCCCCTCGCGCGCCACGCAGGATCGCGTGCGTGAGGCGCTCACCACGCAGCTCTACGCCACCCGGGCCGCGCTCGATGCCGTCGAGGCGTTCCCCGCGATTCGACCCTGAAGGTCCACCAATGACGAACGCCGGTGGGTGTAGCCCTGGCAGGCCCCGACCGGCGTTCGTCGACAACTCAAGGAGAGAGAAAGCTATGTGCTCCGCCGTTCCCGCCGCAACCACATCCGGCCCGAGGCCGCCCACCGCGTTGCCACACCCCATGCCCGACGCCGACGTGCGCCGCGAACACGAATCGAACCCCGCGCGCACGCCGCTGTCGCTCGTCCCAACGTTTCCGCCCTACGTGGGCGCCGAGAGCTACGCGGTCTACCGCCACGAATCCACGCGCGCGATGCGCCTGTGGGTGACGTACGCGTTCTCGGACCTCGCAATCCCGCCGAGCGACGAGGACGAGGCGATCATCGTCGCGGCCTCGCTGGCGCGCGAGGAGATTAGCCGTGTCCTCATGCCGACCGAGCTCCGGCTGCTCGGCGAAGCAGTCCGCGACATCCTCACTGCCCGGGCGATCGAGGCGGCGGTGCAGCGCGAGGATCGCATCCGCCGCGACGAGTGGCTCCGCGAGCAACAGGAAGGCAGCGGGGGCCAGCCCGAATGAGCCCCGCCACGAAAGCCCCACGCGAGAAGCTCACGCTCCGCGACGACGTCGATCTGTACCTCGCGATCAATCGGTACGTCGAGGACCACATCGACGAGCTCGAGCTGAATGGCGGCGCGCTGCCCGACGATCTCGCCGCGCTGCTCGACGAGGTCGACGCCTCGCGCGCCGAGCGCGTCGACGCGATCGCGAAGAAGATCGACGAGTTCTCCGGGAACGCGGCTGCCGCGAAGGCGACGAAGGATCGCGCCGCGCGCCGGGAGAAGGTGTGGAACAACACGATCGCGGCGATCAAGGGGTACGCGAAGCACCAGGTCGAGCGGAGCGGCGGCGAGCCGCTCAAGGGCACGATCGCGACGCTCCGGCTGCAGAAGAACGGCCAGGCATCGACCGAGCACACCTACACGAACGAGCAGCTGCTAGCCATCGCCGATCGCGGAGTACTCGTGACCCGCGAGGAATCGGCTCGCGGCGATGTACCGAGTCCCCTCGCGAAGTACATCAGCGTCGAGCGCCTTGCGAAGCTCGACACGAAGGCGATCGCGGCGGCGTACGAGGCGCGCCGCGCGGAGCTCGAGGTCGAGGCTGAGCTGATTGGCCCGTCGGACATCGCCGAGGCCGCGGGCGTCGATCCGGCCGACGTCTGTCCGCTCAACACCGTCGCGAACGAGATCATCGCAGAGCGACTCGCGGCGGCACGCGCGAAGTACATCGCCGAGAATCTCGCCGCCGAATTCCCGGGCGTGACGGTCACGCGCGGCTACCACCTCCGTATCGACTGAGGATTCGCTGATCATGAGCACCGCACTCGCAGTTCGGCAGGAAGAGCAGGGGAGCGCGATCGTCACCGCGGCGAGCGTCCAGTTCACGCGCGACCAGGTCGATCTCATCAAGCGCACGATCGCGAAGGGCGCGACCGACGACGAGCTCGCGCTCTTCCTGCAGCAATGCAAGCGCACGGGCCTCGATCCGTTCAGCCGCCAGATCTACGCGATCAAGCGGTTCGACACCGCGGAGCGGCGCGAGGTCATGCAGACGCAGCTCTCGATCGACGGACAGCGCCTGATCGCGGAGCGCACGGGCAAGTACCAGGGCCAGCTCGGTCCGTTCTGGTGCGGCCGCGATGGCGTGTGGCGCGACGTGTGGCTCGAGAACGAGCCGCCGGTCGCCGCGCGCGTCGGTGTGCTGCGCAGCGACTTCAGCGAGCCGCTCTTCGCGGTCGCGCGGTACGCGAGCTACGTGCAGACCAAGCGCGACGGCGGACCGAATCGCATGTGGGCGACGATGCCGGATGTGATGCTCGCCAAGTGCGCCGAGTCGCTCGCGCTGCGCAAGGCGTTCCCGCAGGAGTTGGCCGGCCTCTACACGGCCGAAGAGATGGGCCAGGCCGACAACCCGGTTGCGACGCAGGGTCACGGGTCCGCGCCGGCGCAGCGCACCGAAGCGCGTGCGACGTCCGCGGTCCACGACGAGGAGGAGGCCGAACTCGTCGAGGAGCGCATGACGCTCGAGACGGCGCTCGCGATGCCGCTACCGGGTGGGCCGACCGCCTGGAACGGCAAGGGCGGCACGCCGCTCGGACAGATCGAGGCGAAGATGATCCCGGCGATCCGGAAGTGGGTGCACAAGAAGATCGAGGAGACCGAGGCGCAGGACGGCGAAGCGCCGCCGATTCACTATCGCCTCCGCAACGCGTGCGACCTGATTCTCGAGATGCGTCAGGCCGAGGCCGAGCGCGATCAGACGAAGATGGCCCTCGACGGCGCCGCGCCGGATCCGGCGCCGGCGACCGACACGTCGCTCAAGCCGGGCAAGGTCGAGGATGCGCTCGACACGCCGCCGGCGAAGGAGCCGACGTTCGGCTCACTCGCGGGCACCGCCGCCACGCTGCTCAAGGATCCGAAGCTCGACGAGAACGATCGCAAGATGCTGCGTGCGAAGTTCGACGCGACGAACACCGCGGAGGAGATGCAGGCGCTCATCCGCGAGATCGAGAAGCGGTTGGACCTGCCATTCTGAACGAGTCCTGATCATGGCGATCGACGAGCTCACGAGAGTCTGCATCTGCCACGCGCTGATCACCGATCCGTCGGCGACGGTGTGTGGCAGCTGCGCGCGCATCCTCGTGCCGCACTACACGACGTGGCCGGCGGCGATGCGCTGGTGGCTGCTCTCGGAGCTCGCCGCGCGCCGGTTCTACACCTGGCTCACGCCGCAGCAGGTATGGGAGCAGCTGCTCCGCGATGCGATGGTCAGCACCGCGGGCAGCGCGTTCCCCAATCCGCGCGGCGTGCAATACACGACCTCGACGCCGGCGGCTGATCTCTACCCGCGCGCGCTGCAGCTCGCGAGCGAATGGAAGGCGGCCGGCTCCCCAATCGCGGTGCGAGTCGACCTCGCCCGCAGGAGCGCGTAACACCATGGGCAAGCGTACACTGAAGCCGGCCGCGCCGGCGCCGGACGTCGACGACGATCTCGAGCTCGAGGAAGAGACACGCGGCGGCTTCGGGCCGCACGGACGCGACGACGACGAGGACGATGATCTGTGGGATGACGAGGAGGAGGACGAGCCCACGGACCTGGAGGGCCGGCTCGATCGCGCGCTCGACGGTCCGCTCGCCGACGACGAGATGGCGATCACCGCGGGCAAGTACTGCGGCTGCACCGAAGCGACCGCGTGTCAGACGCCCAGTGGTCCGTGTTCCTGGATCCCGGGCGACGTGCCGGTATGCACGAACATCGACTGCTTGCGGAAGCACCATGCGAGTGGCGCCGAGCTGCCGCCCG
>DASZUN010000166.1:0-8466 GCA_035547615.1 Gemmatimonadaceae bacterium
GTATGGCGATGCGCGCCATACCCCGCGCCCGCGTTCCGCCATCGTTCACTCGTCGCGAAGAGCGACGACCGGATCGACGCGCGTGGCGCGGAGCGCCGGCACGACGGTGGCGGCGAAGGCGACCAGCACGAGTGCGCCGGCGGTCGAGAGAAACGTGGCCGGATCCGTGGCCCCGACGCCGAACAATTGGCTCGCGAGCAGCCGCGTGAGCGCGAAGGCCGCGAGCAGCCCGATCGCGACGCCGAGTGCGGCGAGCGCCATGCCCTGTCCGATGACGAGTGCGAGCACGCGCGACCGCGCGGCGCCGAGCGCCATGCGGATGCCGAGCTCGCGCGTGCGCTGCGTGACCGAATAGCTCGTCACCCCGTAGATCCCGATGGAGGCGAGCACGATCGCGATGATCGAGAAGGCGACGAGCAGGATCATCGACAGCCGCCGCTGCCCGACCGAGTTCTCGACGAGCTGGTCGAGCGTGTTCACGCCGGCGAGCGGGAGCTCGCGGTCGACCGACTGCACCGCCTGCCGCGCCGACGAGAGGACGGACGCCGGATCGCCCGCCGTGCGGAGCGCCACGGTCATGGCGCGCAGCGGCGCCTGGGTCGCGGGGAAGTAGTATTGAATGCGCGGCTCGGCATCGAGCCCCTCGTGCGCCGCATGCCCGACCACGCCGACGATGGTGATCCACGTCGAATCCGTCTTGCCGCGCGCCGGGCCGAACGTGATCCGCTTGCCGATCGGATCCGTGTTCGGGAAATACTTCTTCACGAATTGCTCATCGATCACCGCGACCGGCTGCGACGCGGGCGTGTCCTGCTGGTCGAACAGGCGGCCGCGCACCAACGGAATGCGGAGCGCCGAGAAGAAGCCCGGCGAGACGATGCGAATGTCGCCCCAGGGGCCGTTCTGTCCCGGCGGCACCGTGAGCCCCTCGATCTCGAAGCTCGACGTCGACCAGCCGCCGCCGAACGGAATCACCGAGGTCACCCCGGCCGCCTGCACACCGGGCGCCGCGCTCAGCTTGGGCAAGAGTTCCTGGAGAAACTGCACGCGCGCGGTGTCGTTGCCGTACTTCACGTTCGGCAGATTGAGATTGAACACGAGCACGTGGTGCGGGTCGAAGCCGGGATTGACGTTCTCCAATCGCACGACGCTGCGGATCAGCAGCCCCGCGCCGGTGAGCAGCGTGAGCGCGAGCGCCACCTCGGCGACGACCAGCGCGCGCCGCACGCCGCGCCCCGCGAGCTCGGCCGCGCCGCCGCGGGTGCCGTCGCGCAGCGTTTCCTGGAGGTTCGCGCGCGAGGCCTGCAGCGACGGTGCGAGCCCGAAAAGCAGGCCCGTGATCACCGACACGACGAGCGTGAAGATCATCACCCGCCCGTCGACGTGAATCTCGGCGGCGCGCGGGAGGTTGGGGTTGAGCGCGACGAGTGACTTCACGCTCGATTCCGCGAGCACGAGGCCGAGCACGCCGCCGGTGAGCGAGAGGAGCACGCTCTCGGTGAGCAGTTGTCGCACGAGCGCGCCGCGGTCCGCGCCAAGGGCGGCGCGGATCGCGATCTCCTTCACGCGGATCGCCGCGCGCGCGAGCAGCAGGTTCGCCACGTTGGCGCACGCGATCAGCAGCACGAAGCCGACGGCGCCGAGCAGCACGAGCAGCGCCGGGCGAATCTTTGCCGTCGCGAGATCGTCGAGCGAGCGCACCTTGATCGTCCAGCGCGGCGAGAAGTTGTTCGGATTCGCGCGCTTGAGATTCGACGCGAACGTCGTCATCTCCGCTTGGGCGCGATCGACGCTCACGCCCCCGCGCAGCCGCGCGGTCGCGTTCAGGTACTCGTTCGTGTATCCCCGCGCGAACGCCGCCGCGTCGAGCGCGAGCGGCACGAAGAACTCGGCGTTCCGCGAGAAGTAGCTGTGGAACCCGTCCGGCATCACACCGACGATCTGATACGGCTCGTCGTTCAGCTCGATCTGCTGCCCGAGCACGTTCCGGCCGGCGAAGAGGCGCAGCCACAAGCCGTGCGACAACACGACGACGTGCTCGCGGCCTGGCACGTCGTCATCGCGGGTGAGCGCACGACCGAGCGCCGGCGCCACGCCGAGCACCTGAAACCAGTCGCCGGAGACGCGCACACCCGGGACGCGCTCCGGAGAGCCCGTGCCGGTGAGATTCGCGCCGAACCCGGTCTCCACCGCCACGGCGCCGAACGAGTGCGTCTTGTCGCGATAGTCGCGGAATCCGCGCGCGGACACGGGCGCTTCCATCCCGTTGAGGTCGGGATAGAAATGCTCGATCGTCACCAGCTGCTCGGGCGAGCGGTACGGCAGCGGGCGGAGAAGCACGGCGTTCACGACCGTGAAAATCGCCGTGTTCGCGCCGATGCCCAGCGCGAGGGTCACGATCACGATGGCGGTGAAGACGGGAGCCTTGCGCAGGCGGCGCAGGCTGTAGCCGATATCGCGGAGCCAGGCGTCCATCGGAGTCCGGGAGGAGGTCGCGGGAGCGGGCGGTCAGGATGAGGGTTGGACAACCGGACCAGCGGCGGGGTTGAAGCCGCTCGAAACTCCCCGCGCACCCACCCCTGACCGGCGCGACGCGAACGACAAAACGCCGCGACGGCGGGCGTCGCGGCGTTTGTTTGCGGTTATCAGGAAATGCTTATGGCCTGTTGAGCGGATTGATCGGGAATCCACCGCCGATCCGGCCGCCGATCCCGCCGATGCCGCCCATCCCGCCGCGCGGCCACGAGCCGGGGCGTCCGTACACGCCGCCGCCAACCCGACCGCCGCGGCGCCGGCCTGGCGGTTCGCAATGGTCGTCGTCGCCACCGATCAGGATGCCGCCGAGGATGCCGCCGATCGTCGCGCCGATGCCGGGACCGCCGCCGTCACCGGGGGCCCGTCCGTTCCCCTGGCCCTGGCCCGGGCTGCTGCCGGGATAGCTCGTCGCCGGAATGGGCGAGGGCCGCGCCATTGGCGGCGCGTCGGGCGCCTGGGTCTGCGACGGAGCCGGCGCGGCCTGCGTCACCTGAACTTCCGGGATGTCGGTCTTCGCCTCGGCCACCTCCACCGGCTTGGGCGACGCCTTCACCGTCGGGTGCTGGCTGCGAACGACCTTGTTCCCGTGCGGAGCGCTCTTCGGTCGAACGGCCGTGACCTTCTTGGCTTGCGGCGCCACCTCGTCCGGACTGATCTGGATGTTCTGCGTCTGCGACGCGAGCTGCAGATCCTGCTTCAGATCGTCACTGAGCGCGGTCGTTTTCTGCGGCGTCTTGCTGCAAGCCGCCGCGGCGACCGCTAGCGAGACTAGCGTCCACTTGATGGTCGTTCGCACAGGTCCTCCTGCTGGTCCGCTCGCGCGCACACGCGCGCGATGCGCGAACCATGGAAAGGGCACGCCACGAGCCAGGAGTTAACCCGACATCTGTGCGGTTAATCACAATTCGCGTCACTGTGCGGGGACGATCGTGTCTCTCCGTTGGGACAACCGTACGCGGTCAGGGAATTGCGCCGGCGGCGCCCGCACGTCGCGGATCCGCGCCGGCAAGCACGTGGCCGTTCTCGATCTTCACCGCCGCGCCGTACCCCTCGCGCAGCTCGCCCATGAGCGACACGAGCTGCGTGTGATAGCCAAGTGCCTCGAGGCGCTTCATGACCTCAGGTGAGAAGCCGTCCTCGAGCTGGATCGTCGCGCCGGTCGGTGCCGGGGCCGCGGCCGCGCCACGGCCGCCGCCGCCGCCGCGGCCGCCGAAGAATCCGCCGCTGATGAGAAAGCGCGGCTGCTCGAGCGCCGCCTGAGGATCGAGGTGCTGGTCGATCATGCCTTCGAGCGTCTCGTACACCGCGGAGGTGATCCACGCGTTGCCCGCGGCGCCGGCCGCCATCACGGGGTGGCGCGCCGCGCCGGCGCCCTGGAACACGATCGTCGGCGCGATGGTGCTGCCGTGCCGCGCGAACGGCAGGCGGGCGCCGTACATCGCCGGGTTGGTGCCGTACGACGTGAGCTTATCGTTATATAGAAATCCTAAGCCCGGCGTGACGTAGAAGTTGCCGCCCCAGGTGCCGAGCGTCTGCGTGACGGCCACGACATTGCCCGCCGCGTCGGCGACCATGAACGCCGTGGTGCCCGAGGACCGGCACGAGGCGGCCTGATTGGCGTCGTAGCCGTGCGCCTCGCACTTGGGCGGCCGCGCGAGCTCGATGCTCGCCGTGCGGTGCGCGGTCGCGCAGGTGAGCGTGTCGCCGCGCAGCATCGCCGGATCGAGCGCTCGGTTCGGATCGAAGCACGCCCAGCGCACGCGCGCCGTGTCCTTGTTCGTGAACGGCTCGGTGTTCACCGGCCAGAGCCCCGGATCGGCGATGCGGTTGCGCGTGGACGGCACGAGCTGCCACGCGGCGATCATCGCGTGCAGCGTGCCCGCGTCGTCGCTGTACGGCTTCGGGTTGGCGTACTGCTCGAGGAGATTGAACTTCGCCGCGAGCTCGGCGCCGCCCGAGACCGGCGGCGCGCTCGCGTAGAACGTGTACCCGCGATACGTGCCGGCGACCGGCTCGCGCTCCGCCGCGTAGTAGCGCTCCATGTCGCTCAGCTTGATCGCGTTCCCGTGGGAATGGAGATCGTTCACCAGCCGCTTGGCGACCTCGCCCTTGTAGAACGCGTCCGCACCTCCCTTCGCGATCTGGTCGAGCGTCCAGGCGAGATCCGCGTTTACCAGCGTGTCGCCGGCGTGCAGCGGATGGCCGTCGCGGAAGAACAGTGCGCGACTGCCCGGATACTTCAGGAACTGATCGCGTTCCGTCTCGAGCGTCGTCGCAAGACCGTCGCTCACGGCGAACCCGTTGCGCGCCGCGCGGATCGCCGGCTGCAGCAGATCCGACCACGCGAGCTTCTTGCTGCCGTACTTCTGCCAGGCGAGGTACATCGCCGCGACGGTCCCCGGCACGTTCGCCACGACGGGGCCGCCATCGGGCAGTCGGCCGTTCTGCAGCAGCTTGGTATTGTCGAGTCCCGCATCCTCCGGCACGCGCGTCATGAACTCGATGAGCTGCGGCGTGTCCATGCCCTTCCGGTACACGAGCATCTGGCCGTAACCGCCGGGCCCGCTCGCGTCGGGCTCGACCACCGCGAGCGCGAATGAAACAGCGACCGCCGCGTCGACGACGTTGCCGCCCTTCGAGAGCATTTCCAGGCCGGCCGCGGTCGCCACCGGGTTGGCGCTCGAGATCGCCGCGCGCCCGACGGCCGGCTGGCGATACGGCGGATGCTGCCGGAGCATCTCGTGCAGCACGGTCTCGAGCTCGTCGTCATCCTTGGCCGCCAGCGCGCGCGGGCGGTACTTCGCCGCGAGCGCCTCCCACTGCGTCCGCCGCTGCGCCGCGTCCGGCGTCGAGTAGTAGAGCGCCGTCGTCCGGTCCCGCACCTGATCGAACGCGTTCGCGTTGTGCTGCGCGCGATCGGTTTCGATCGCGGCGCCGGCTTGCTCCACCAGCGCCTCGTCCGGCGCGCTCGGCGCGTCCACGGTCCACAGGTGACCCGCCGCCGGCGCGAGCAGATTCGCCTCGCGGTCGCCCGTACGATCGGGATCGCCGTTGTACGCCACGCGGGCGATCGCCTCCGGCGGCAGGTCGGCGAGCGCGAGCGTCTTCCCGTCCGGACTCCACGCCGACTCCGCGTGATGGCTGCTGGCGAGATTCGTGTAGTGGCCGTCGAGGGCGGTGACGTACACCGCGCCGCGCGGACCGGTCGCCGTCCACGTGAGGCGATCGCCAGCCGGCGCCCACGCCGGGTGCTCGATCCGCGGATCGCTCAGCACGACGGACTCCGCGCCCGTTGAGAGATCTCTAACGCGCAGCGTGCGCGTGGCGCCGCTGCCGGCGACGTAGGCCAGCTTCCCGCCATCGGTCGAGATCGCCGGCCACTGTTCGACGACCGTGTCCCTGGTGAGGCGCGCCGCCGATCCGTCGGGGCCGAGCACCCAGAGCGCGGCGGCGCCCAGGCGGCCGCGCACGAACACCACGCGCCCGTCGCGCGCGACGACCGGCTGGCCGTCGGGCAGCGCCGACGTCGTGAGCCGCGAAGGCTCCCCCGCGGCGCCATTCGGGCCGACCGGGACTTTCCACAGCGCGAACGTGCCGGAGCGATCCGACGAGTAGACGATCGCGGAGCCGTCGGGCGTCCACGCGGGCTCACGGTCCCAGGCGCCGCCGGAGGTCACTCGATTCCAGGTCCCGGACGTGCCTCGCACCCACAGATCGCCCTCGATGCTGGCGGCGAGCCGGCCGTCGCGCGCGAACGCGGGATTGCGCGCCGCGGTCGCCGGCGGCGAAGCAGGGGAGGGGCTGGCGGCTTGCAGCAGCAGGGCGAACGCGGCGAGAGACAGCATCGATCGTTGCTCCATGAAGTCGAAATCAGGATCGCTCAAGCTCCACGCGGAGCCGGCGACCGTCAATGGTCGCGCGAAGACTTGGCCGCGCTGCCCGCGCCCGGCATGCGCTCTGCGAGAACAGGCGAGCGAGGGGATGGTCCCTCGTCATCCGGAGGATCAGATGTCGAAAGGCGACAAGAGCGCGTACACGTCGAAGCAGAAGCGCGAAGCCCACCACATCGAGAAGGGCTACGAGAGCCGCGGTGTGAGCAAGGGCGAAGCGGAGCACCGCGCGTGGGCAACCGTGAACAAGCAGGACCACGGCGGCAAGAAATCCGGTTCGGGACGCGGCAAGTCCTCGAACCACTCGTCGTCGCGGAAGGGCGGCCACCGGAGCCACAGCAAGAGCTGAAACGAAGAACGGGGAGCTCGATCGAGCTCCCCGTTCTTCGTCCGTCCGGCGCCGCGATCAGTCGGCGCGGAGCGCCTCGCTCGGGTCCACGCGCGCCGCACGCAGCGCGGGAATCCAGCTCGCGATCGCCGCCACCACGACGAGCGTGACGACCACGGCGATCATCACCGGCGGATCCTTCGCCGACGTCTGGAACAGCAGCGGCTGCAGCCATCGGCTGGCGACGAGCGCGAGCCCGGCGCCGAGCAGCACGCCGGGGATCACGATCGCCAATCCTTCGCCCACGACGAGGCCGACCACGTTCCGCGCCTGCGCGCCGAGCGCGACGCGCACGCCCATCTCGTGCGTGCGTTGGGCAACGTTGTAGGCGATCACGCTGTAGAGGCCGATCGCCGCGATCACGAGCGCGAGCAGGCCGAAGATCGCGAACATCGTCGCGCCCATCTTCCACGAGCGAATCTCCGGCGCGATGATCTCGGACATCGGCGTCACCGTGACGTACGATGCGCCCGGCACGAGCGGCTGCAGGCCGCGCCGCACGCTCTCCGCGCGCTCGTCGGCCGGTCCGACCGTGCGCACGAACATGCCGCCATCGTTCGGCTGGAACTGCGCGATCGACAGGTAGTAGTGCATGTCCGTCTTGGCGATGTCGCTCCCCCGAATGTCTTCGCTGACACCGACCACGGTCGTGCACGGCATCGTGTCGGCATTCAATCGCACGCACTTGCCGATGGGGTCCTCGGTCGGCCAGAGCTTCTTCGCCATCGACTCGTCTACGACCATGACGCGTGGCGCACCGGCGCGATCCTCGGCCGTGATCGGCCGTCCGCGGAGCAGGCGCGTTCCGGTCGTCGCGAAGAAGCCCGGCGTCACCGCCTGCAGCGTGAAGTCGCCCAGCTTGCTGACGGAGTCGATCCCGGCGACGAAGAGGCGGTACTCGTACGTCATCCAGAATGGCACGGAGAGCGCACGCGCGGCGCTCGCGACCCCCGGCAGCTTGCCGGCGCGCTCGAGCAGCGCCTGGTGAATCTGTCCCTGCTGCACCGAGTCGAGCGTCATGCCCCGCGCGTTCATGTCGACCCACAGCAGATGATCGGCATCATAGCCGAGCCGCACGTGCTGCGCGTTCGCCAGGCTGCGCAGGAAGAGCCCCGCGCCCACGAGCAGCACGACCGAGAGCGCGGCCTGCGCCACGAGCAGCCCCACGCGCAGGCGCGAGCGATGCACCGTGCCCTCGCGCGCGCCCGCCTTCAGCGCGGCGGCGACGTCCTCGCGCGTGGCGTGGAACACCGGCGCCAGACCGCTCAGCAGCCCGGCGGCCAGCGCGAGCCCCCCGACGGCAATGAGCATTCTGGTATCAACGAATACGCTCGACGCCACGGAGTCCTGGTCGAGCAGCGCGCGCCGCATCGCCGCGCCGCCCCACTGCGCGATCGCGAGCCCCGCCGCGGCGGCGAGCGTGGCGAAGAGCAGACTTTCGGTGAGGAGCTGCGCGAGCAGGCGCGCGCGGCTGACGCCGAGCGCCACGCGCACGGCGATCTCGCGCCGGCGCTTGAGCGCGCGGGCGAGCAGCAGGTTCGCCACGTTCGCGCAGGCGATGAGCAGCACGATCGCCGCCACGCCGAGCAGCCAGGTCGCGACCTTCGCTTCCTTGCCCTCGTTGGGACCCCGGTCGCGGAGCACGGGTCCCAT